>CANQLN010000015.1 GCA_947624695.1 uncultured Bacilli bacterium | reverse complement strand
CTTCTTAAATGTCCTACATGAAGACTCTTAGCCACATTTGCTCCGCCATAATCTAAAAAGATTAATTTATCATTTTTAGGGTAAGAAAACTCGGGATTATTAATATATTCTAAAAGAACTTTAGGACTAATGCTTAAATTTAAAAATCCTGGTCCCGCAATATTTATATTTTCAAAAAAAGGATCATCTTTTAAACTAATTAGGATGTCATTAGCGATTGATGCGGGACTTTTATGATAGTCTTTAGCTAAATTCATCGCGCCATTATATTGAAATTCGCCTAAATCTGGTCGATTAGATTCGGAAATTATAACTTCATCAACTTGATAATCATTTTCCTCTAAAGCCTTACTAATTTTATCCGCAATTAACTTATAAAATTTTTGCATAACAATCACCACAATTCCCTATTATTTTACCAAAATATTCTAAATAATACAAATATCGAATATTGTTTTTTCATATATTTATGTGTATAATATATATTGTGGTGATTTTTTAATGAAAGAAAAAAGTAAAAGAATTGAAAAAGGCGGTAAAAAAATAAGATTAAAGAAAAAAACAATTTCTTTATTAATATTATTTATTGCGGTTCCTGTATTAATTTTTTCAGGTTATGAAATAATTACTTATTTTATTGATTCATCTAGAACTAAAGCTCAAATAAAAGACTATGAATCAGATGCTAATATTGGTACTAATGTGAATCAAGAAGAAATTATTCCAAGTGATGATGCCGAAGATAGTCCATATCGGAATTATATTAAAATGGATCTAATGGATGTTGATTTTACAGAATTAAAAGAAAAAAATAGTGATATAGCTGGTTGGCTTACTGTTGGTGGAACTAATATTAACTATCCTGTTGTTCAAACTACCGATAATGATTACTATTTAACTCATGCTTTTGATAAGAGTAATAATAGAGCTGGTTGGGTATTTATGGATTATCGTAATGATAAAAATAGTTATGGTAAAAATACTATAATCTATGCTCATAATATGAAAGATAAAACCATGTTTGGTAGTTTAAAAACTTTATTAACTAAAGATTGGTATAATGTTGAAGAAAACCGGATTATTAAAATGTCTTCTGAAAAGTATAATACCTTATGGCAAATATTTAGTGTTTATACGATACCTACTACTAATGATTATATTTGGACAGATGAAAACTTCACTAGTGAAGCTCAATATCAAGAATTCTTAGATAAAATTAAAGGTAGAAGTTATACTGACTTTAAAACTTCAGTTTCTAATACCGACAGAGTCTTAACTTTATCTACTTGTCATGGTAGTGAAAAGAAATTAGTAGTTCATGCTAAACTAATAAAAATTGCAGCTAGATAATTAGCTGCAATTTTTATGGTTTTAATAAATCATTTTTATTAAATGTTTTGGCTAAAACACCATTATGTAAAAGAATATCATAACTTTTTTCATCAATAATTAGATCATATTCGCCAGCGTATTCATATACGTCGGGATTAAAACTTAATTTGAATCTATTTAAGCCCGTATAAGGATTATCTTCTTTAAAGTTACCAACAACCCCATTTAGATCTAAAAATTTAAAATCATTTTGATAATATTTAATGATGTTATAATGAAGAAAATAATTAGGAGCAAAGCGTTTATATTTTTTATCATAAGAACTAAAGATGATGCTAGCGGTATCGTTATGTTTAATTACTAAAGCACCCGCAATATACTCTTTTTTGTTTTCATTAATACCTTTAGTGGCTTCCATAATATCATTTTTATAAGTAAGCATAACTTTATCACTTTGCATTTTAGCATTGATATTTTTTTCACTGCCTTTACTAGCTACTTTATTATTTAAATGACTATTTTTTTCCGCTTCTTCATTATAAAAATATTGACTGTTTTGTAAAAAATTATCATAATCGATTGATACTAAAAATAAATCAATCGCGTCATCTTTTTCGAAGGCAGTATAATAATCTTGATAATAGTATTCACTATTATCTTTTTTATTTTTCATAAGTTCATAGAAAATATTAATTTTATCTTTATCGCATTTTTCAAATTTTAAACCTTTTCGAATTCCTTTACGAATTTTGTTTTTCGTATTTTTGGAAAATAAAGGTGGTTCGGCTTTTTTTAAATTAACTAAAGCATTAAACCTTGGAAGTTGAGCTTCAAAATAAAGATTATCGGCAAGCCTTTTATAACCATTGTCCGCTAAGATATCAGGAACGTATTCAAATTCATTAGGTATTTTATTATAATTAGTAGTTTCAATGGTTGCAATTTTAACATTCGGGTTTATTTTAATAAAAATGACATTTCTTTCTAAATAAAATTTTTTTAATTCTTCGGTAAAAATTTCGACTAAATTTTTATTTTGATAGTCAATTAAAAAGCCACGGGGAGCATAACCATAAAAACATTTTATACCAATAGGTTTTAATAAGATAAGGGAAGCTGCTAAAATTTCATTATTTTCATTTACAAGACCAACTAAGTCATAGTCATATCCACATTCAGCCATTAATAAAGCATAATTAACTGTTTGATAAAAACTAGATAGAGGATGATTTCTTTGGAATTCTGTAAATTCTCTGGTTCCTAATGTTTGAATATGCATAACTTCACCGCTTTCTTCCCTATATTTTAACATAATTTTCTTGATTAAGAAAGCAAATCCTAGTATAATTTATTTTAGGGTGAAGTAAAATGTTTGAAAAAGTTTTAGGAGAAGTAAAAGGAGTATTTAATACGGTTACCTTAATGGAACTTGGCTTATCAATAATTTATGTTCTTTTAGGTTTAATTTTCTTTACAAATGTCACAGCAAAACATTTAACCGTCGCTATTATAACGGGTGTACTTTTAATGTTATGGAGTATTGCTACTTTATTTTCCTATTTTAAAAAAGATGAATTAATATTATTTAGATTTAATGTTATTTTTGGAGCTTTAGAACTTATATTAGGAATTCTTGCTTGTGCTTTATATAAAGTATTACCGATTATTTTAGGAATATTTTTCCTTATTTGTAGTGCTCAAAAAGTTACTTATGCCCTTTGTTTAAAAAAATATAAAGAATCTAGTTGGTTACTTACTTTAGTTACGGGTATTTTAATTGCTGCGATTGGTATTATTGTTATGTTTGCTAAAGGCGATGGCGTTATAAGTGCCATTGGTATAAGCTATTTAGGATTTGGTCTATTAAATATTATAAATATTATTCTATTAAGAAAGAGAAGTTCTTACTTTTTAGCTTAAATTATGAGTGGTTAAACCACTTTTTTTATGCATTAAAATGGTTCAAAATTATGTAAAGTTTAAAATTTAAAACTTCACTTCTATTGTTAAATAAAAATAATATGGTTATACTAAATATGTAGGGTGATGTTGTGTGAATATAAAAGATATCCATGCCAGAGAAATACTTGATAGTAGAGGTAATCCTACTATTGAAGTAGAAATGATTTTGGCTAATAATATAAGAGCGGTGGCTTCTGTTCCCAGTGGAGCTTCAACCGGATCAAGGGAAGCCTTAGAATTAAGAGATAATGATTTAAATAGATATAATGGAAAAGGGGTTTTAAAAGCAGTTAATAATGTTAATACAATAATTAGAAATGCTTTAATAGGGCAAAAAATAGACCAAGTATTTGTTGATAAAACTCTTTTAAAATTAGATGGTACTCCTAATAAAAGTAATTTAGGAGCTAATGCGATGTTGGCGGTTTCTCTAGCATCTTTAAAATGTTTAGCTAAACTTCAAAATAAAGAATTATATGAATATATAACGTATGGTAAAGTATCTTTACCAATTCCCATGATTAATATTATTAATGGGGGAGTTCATGCAGATAATAATTTAGACGTTCAAGAATTTATGATTGTTCCTATTATGAAAGGAGAAGCTAGAAGAATTCAAGCCGCTAGTGAAATTTTTCATACATTAAAAAATATTTTAAAAGAAAAAGGTTATTCTACTGGTGTTGGTGATGAAGGAGGCTTTGCTCCTAATTTAGGTAAAACTAAAGAAGCCTTAGATTTAATTATGGATGCTATAAATAAAGCTAATTATCATCCTGGCAAAGATATTTTAATTGCTTTAGATGTGGCAGCTTCTGAATTATATGATAAAAGTAAAGAAGTTTATAAAATAGATAATAATTATTTAAATGCTAATGATTTAATTAAATACTATATTGATTTAGTTAGAAATTACCCTATCATTAGTATTGAAGATCCTTTCCATGAAAATGATTTAGAAAGCTTAGCAGTATTAACTAAATTAATTGGTGATAAAATAATGCTTGTTGGTGATGATTATTTCTGCACTAATTCTAATCTTTTAGAAGCAGGCATAAAAGTAAATGCGGGGAATGCGATATTACTTAAAGCTAATCAAATTGGTACTGTATCGGAAATGACTAAAACGATTATTACCGCTAAGAAAAATAATTATAAAACGATTATTAGTCATCGTAGTGGAGAAACAGAAGATACCTTTATTGCGGACCTTGCTGTTGGTTTTGCAATTCCGTTTATTAAAACTGGTTCTATTTGCCGAGGTGAGCGAATAGCTAAATATAATCGTTTAATGAAAATAGAAGAATTATTAAATAAATAAAGTTCAAAAATTATAACAAATCCATATATAATAATTGACTAGGAAGCAAAGGCTTCCTTTTTAGTTTAACTTTTCAAAATAAAAAAGATTATTCTTATGATTTAAACTAGTAAAAATATCTAAATTATTCTATAATTTATCTAGGTGATGATTTATGAAAAAACAAGTCGATGGAAATACAGCGTGTAGTAGAGTTGCTTATCTTTTTAGTGAGATATGTAGTATTTACCCTATAACACCTTCGAGTCCTATGGCTTCTAATATAGATTATTTAACGCATAGTGATTTAAAAAATTTATATAATAGTAAACCTAAAGTTATCGAAATGCAAAGTGAAGCGGGTGCTGCAGGAACTCTTCATGGTGCTTTGCTTTCGGGATCTTTAGCTTCTACTTTTACCGCAAGTCAAGGGTTGTTATTAATGATTCCTAACATGTATAAAATTGCCGGAGAATGTTTACCAGGCGTAATCCATGTTGCTAGTAGAACTCTTGCTACACATGCTTTATCTATTTTTGGCGATCATTCTGATGTTTATGCCACAAGAGATACGGGATTTTGTATGTTATCATCATCTAATGTTTTTGATGCGCAAAATTTAGCAGCAGTTGCCCATTTATCGGCCATAAAAGGAAGTCTTCCTTTTATGCATTTCTTTGATGGTTTTAGAACCAGTCATGAACTTAATACTATATCTGAAATACCGACAGAAGAATTATTAAAATTAATTCCTTGGGATAAAATAAAAGAATTTAAAGATCGAAGTTTAAATGTTGATTGTGGTATTCAATATGGTTTAGCGGAAAATGAAGATATTTATTTTCAATCAGTTGAGGCTCGAAATGAATTATATGACCAAATGAGTGATATAGTTAATGAGAATATGGAGTCCATTAATAAAATTATGCATACGGATTATCATCCTTTTAATTATTATGGGACACATGATGCCAAAAATATCATTATTGCTATGGGTAGTGTTACAGATACAATTAAACTAGTAGTAGATGACTTAAATAAAAAAGGTGAAAAAGTTGGCTTAATTAATGTTCATTTATATCGTCCTTTTAGTTCTAAATATCTTTTAAATGTTTTACCTAAAAGTGTGCAAAATATTGCGGTTTTAGATCGAAGCAAATCTATCGGGGGTAGTGGAGAACCTTTATATTTAGATGTAGTTAGTGCGCTTGTTTCTAAAAGCCTAAATATTGTGGGAGGCCGTTATGGTTTATCTAGTAAAAATACGACTCCGCAAGATATTTATAGTGTTTATAAAATGCTAGATGGTGAATTAAAAAATAATTTTACCATTGGTATTCAAGATGATGTTACTAATTTATCTTTAAAAACTTATGATTATAATCTTACTTTACCTTGTCGGGAAGTAAAAATATTTGGTTTTGGTTCAGATGGTATGGTTAGTGCTAGTAAAGAATTATTAAAAATTATTTCTTTAGATGATTATTATGTTCAAGGTTATTTTGAATATGATTCTAAAAAAAGTGGTGGTGTTACCATTTCTAATTTAAGATGGGGTGAAACGCCAATTAATGCTCCTTATTATGTCACTAATCCGGAAATAGTAGTGGTTACCAAAGAAGAATATTTTACGAAGTTTGATATTCTAGATAGTATTAAAGAAGGAGGCATTCTTCTCATTAATACAAGTAAAAAAGAGGCAGAACTAAATGCGTATTTACCAAATAAAATTAAAAAAATAATTGTAGATAAAAAAATAAAAGTTTATTATATCGACGCCACTAAAATAACTATTGTTAATAATATTAAAGGTAAGATTAATAAAATAATGGAAGTAATAATTCTAAACCTTTTAAATATTGATAAAGCTTTTGAAAAGGTTAGTGAATTAATTAAGAAGACTTTTCTTACTAAAGGCGAAGATGTTATTAACAATAATTTAAAAGCTTTAAAAGATTCTTTAGATGATTTAAAATGTTTAGATAACATTACTTATGAAGATGGAGAGATTAAGGAAGAAGAAAATATTTTTGATAAAATTAATCATTTAAAAGGTAATACTTTGAAGGTTAGTGATTTGGTTCCTTATCGGTCTGGGGCTTTTCCTTGGGATTTAAGTAAAAATGAAAAAAGAGGTATTTCTTATGAAGTACCTGTTTGGGATATAGAAAAATGTATTGAATGTGGAAAATGTAATATTGTTTGTCCTCATGCGGTTATAAGACCTCTTCTATTAAAAGAGAATGTTGGCAAAGAAGCTCTTGGATTTAAAGATTATAATTTTTATTTAGCTATAAGTGAAAAAGATTGTACAGGTTGTGGTTTATGTATTAAGAATTGTCCTACTAATGCTTTAACATTTGGAAAAGGAAGTGCTGAAAATAGGCAAATTGTAGAGAAATATTTTGATAATTATGAAAATCCCCAAGACTTAGATAAATTTAATGTTAAAGGAGCCTCTTTACAAAAAAGTCATTTTAGATTTAATGGAGCTTGTGCTGGGTGTGGGGAAACCCCTTATATTAGACTTTTAACCCAATTATTCGGTTCTTCTTTAGTTATTGCTAACGCTACAGGTTGTTCCTCTATTTATGGGGGAAGTGCCCCATCTACTCCTTATAGTATTCCTTGGGCTAATTCTTTATTTGAAGATAATGCCGAGTTTGCTTTAGGTATGCATTTAACTTATCAAAATAAGCAAAAGCAAATTAAAGAAATAATGGAAATGAGTTTAAATGCGGTAGATGAAGATGTTAAAGAATTATTTAATTTATGGCTTAATAATATGAATGATGCTAAGATTACTAAAGAAGTGGCCGAAAAATTAGAAGGCAAAAAAATTCCCGAAGATTTGGAACTTTTAAAAGAATATATTCCTTATCGTGTTGTTTGGGCTTTTGGTGGTGATGGTTGGGCTTATGATATTGGCTTTGGCGGTTTAGACCATGTTATGAGTCAAAATGAAAATATCAAATGCTTAATCTTAGATACCGAAGTTTATTCTAATACGGGAGGTCAAGCTAGCAAGAGTAGTAAAATGGGCGCTGTATGTGAATTTGCTGACTTTGGTAAAAAGACTTATAAAAAAGACTTATTTAGAATAGCGATGAGCTATCCAAATTGTTATGTAGCAAGTATCTCTTTGGGGGCTAATATTATGCATACCATAAAAGTATTTAAAGAAGCTATGGAACATGAAGGGCCCGCTATTATCATTGCTTATTCACCATGTGTTGAACATGGCATTAAAGATGGTATGTCTTGTTCTATTTCCGAAGAAAAACTAGCGGTTGATGTTGGTTATCAATTATTGATGCGTTATAATCCGGAAGAAGAAAAACTATATTTAGATAGTAAAGAACCCGATTTCAATCGTTATCATGAATTTTTAGATAATGAGGTTAGATTTAAAGCTTTAAAAATTAAAGATGCAAAATTAGCGGAAGTACTTTTGAACAATCAAAAAGAAAATGCTATTAAAAGATATGAATATTATCAAAAAATGATTTAAAAATACGCCTTTGAGCGTATTTTTTAAAGTCCTAAATATTTTTGATAAGCATTTATTTTGTGTTTTTGTCTTTTTAAAGTTTTACTGACTCTTTCTTTTTCTTCTCTATCTAAAATGATCTGATGTTCATCTTCAACTTGGCTTATAAAACGGGAAATATTTAAAGCCATTCCTTTGCAAATTAATTTTTTAAATTCATCATCATCTTTAATTATTTTTCTTACTTTTGGATCAAATAAAGCTAAGTTAAAAAATGAATTACCATAAGGATAGTTCCCAAAAGAAAATTCATGGTCATATAAAGGGGCGAGAGAGACATAACCATCCTTCTCTTGAAACATAAAATTTTCGATACTTCTATCTTGTTGATTAGCAAAGTAATCTCTAACAATCATCTTTTTTAAAGAATTTTTAAGTTCCTTAATATTTTCGGGGGTAAGAGGAATATCATCATCTAAAGTTTCCTTATAATAGGTGCTTAAATAATTAAGGTTTTCTAAATTATGATGATAAAATTGAATATCGACTTGCGGAAAATTATCGATATAAAAATAAGTACAATCACTTTGAAAAAATATTTTAATTAAAACTCCTAAAGAATCATCAGAATAGTTATTTAAAAAAGCTATTTGGGGATGAACAGTTGGTAACTCAAAATATTTTGAAATGGTTTCGCCAAGTAATTCATTTAAACAATACTCGGGACCTTTATCTTTAAAAATCCAACTTTCTCCAGCAATGTCATAAATCATTTTATGATAAATGGGCTCAATTAAAAGCCAAGCCTTTTGATTATCGGGTGTAAAAGGCTTCATTAGTTTATCTTCTAAATAGGTTACTTGCATTGGATCTTTAATCTTCATATTACCCCCAGGAATAATTATTTTAAATTAAAGATTAAAAAAAAGCAAATAAATTATTTGCTAAAACGATAAATATTAATAGAAGGCGTATTAAATAAGCGAAAATTAAATTTTTCATAGCCTAAGCCATTAGAAATATATAATTCATTATTACCATTTTTATAATAATTATTAAGATATTTTTGAGCTCCTTCTTTTTTGACTAAACCTCCATAAAAAGGAATATTTACCATTCCTCCTAGAGAATGACCACTTAAAACAGTATTAATATTATGCTTAATAAGTTCATCAAAATTATCGGGATTATGGGAAATAGCTAAAGAATAATTATAAGGAACATCGGTAGTTAATAGGGTATTGAAATCAGCATCAAGATTAGTAATTCCTATAATATTAATCGGTTCTTCATCTTTGTAAAATAAAAGCATATTTTGATTATCTAAAAGATTAAATCCGGATTCATATAAAATGTCTTTATATTCTTGAATATTTTCTTCATCATTTTCCCCAATAACGGCTAGTTTATAGAGACTAGCTTCCATTTGAGTTAAATATTTTTTAATTTTGGTATAATCATCTTCCCCGTATTTTATCCCTTTTTTGAATAGATCCCCACTAAAAATAATAATATCAGCATCTAACTCATTAATCTTCTTAGTTACTTTTTTTAACATTGTTTCACTAGTTTCTGGTTCGTATAAAACATCACTAAATTGAACTAATTTTAAGTCTTCAAAAGAAGCAGGAATATTTTCATTTTTAATAATATACTCGTGAGTTTTAAAAGATTTGACTTCGATATAACGGCCATATAAAAAGAGAAGTACTAAGGCTAAAATAAACAAAACGAAAAACTTTTTCATGTAAGGCCTCCCAAAATGAGTAGAACAGCGATTATATTATGAAGGGAATGAAAAGTAATATTAACCCATATATTGTTAGAATCATGATATATTTTGGCAAAAGATGCTCCTAGGGCTCCATAAGGAATAATAAATAATAATTCTAAGAGATTTTTACTTTCAATAACATTCGTAACATGAATGGAGCCAAAAATTAAACCGGAGATAATTATATAAATCCAAGGATTTTTAAAAGTATCTTTTAAAGGGGCTCTAGTCATTAATTCTTCCGTAATCGGGGCAATTAAAATAGAAGATATAATTATGTAAGCTGGGTATGTTTTTATTAGTTCGCGGTTAGCTTCTTCATTAGCGGGCATGCCAATAAAACTACTAATTATAATATTACTAACAATCATTATTAATAAGCCAACTAGCCAATAAGAATAATATTTTTTTAAGTATTTTTGCCAATTTTTTTTAAAGTCAGTAAAGTCGGGGACAATTTTGTGTCTAAAAATTACAATAAAGGTAGTCATAATAACTAATTCTACTAAAATGTAGCTAATATTAACTAAAACGAGATTTTTACTAGTTAAAAAATTATAAAATACTACTTGAAGAAAAACCGCTAAAAAAAAGTAGAGTAAAATTAAACAAATTTGTTTAAAAATATCACTAATAATTTTGCTTATATTCATAATTTAACACCCATCTTAAATATATCATAAAGCGTCTAAGTTATCAATCTATCATTTTTAAATTAACATATGCGTAAATATTTACAAGTGGCCTTTAAAATTGGTATAATATAAACTGAAAGGGTTAGAAAATGGAAAAATTATCTCATTATCTAAAAAAATTAATTTTAAATATTGTAAAATATGTTTATTCTAATAGACTTTTTTTATCATATACATTCTTAGCAATTATTGGGACTATGGTTGTAAGACATTTTACCATTGGTAATTTCTGGGCTTATAAACCTTTAATTGCCGATATCGGTATGATTTTATTAATTGGGTCATTTGGCTATTTAGTTAAACCAAAGAATCAATTTAAATACTTTTTCTTTTGGCTTATCTTTTTCTCATTAATTGAGATTATTAATTCTATTTATTATATGTTTTATGCCTCATTTGCTTCCATGGCAGAACTAGCCACCGTATCCCAACTTGAAACGGTAAGTGATTCGGTTTATACCCAACTACGGGTAATAGATTTTCTTTATGTTTTAGAACCCGTAATTTTCTATTATATTCATAATTCTTTAAAAACTTCTCCTTATTATAATTTAATAGGGAGAGTGGAAAAGAAAATGCCTATGTTTATTTCCACTTTATTAGTATCTTTACTATTTATTGGTTATACTTTTGCTTCGGCTTCAAATTCTGATTATAGTAGGCTTTCAAAGCAATGGAATAGAGTATATATTGTGGAAAGATTCGGAATAATTATCTATCAAGGTAATGATGCAATTCAAACGATAATTCCTAAGCTTAGTAGTTTATTTGGTTATGATGATGCTTTAAATTTAATGAATGATTACTTTAATGATGAAGATATTAATTGGTATAATAACAATAATAAATATACAGGTATTTTAGAAGGTTATAATATTATCTATATTCATATGGAAAGCATGCAAAACTTCTTAATGGATTTAAGTTTTAATGGTGAAGAAGTAACCCCTAATTTAAATAAATTATCTAAGGAAGGAATGTTCTTTAGTAACTTCTATCCGCAAGTTTCCATTGGTACTTCATCTGATGCTGAATTTATGACTTTAACTGGTTTACTTCCTTCAACTAATGGACCAATCTTTGTTAGTTATGCCGATAATACTTTTAGAGCTTAACCTCAATTCTTAAAAGACCGGGGCTATTATACTTTCAGTATGCATGGTAACTATCAATCAATGTGGAACCGGAGTAATGTTCATCCAAGATTAGGTTATACCGATATGTATTATCGTGACTCTTTTGAGTTTAATCAAGATAGTAAAGACCCTAATAATACTGATTTGGTAGGTTTAGGAATTAATGATAAATTATTCTTCCAACAAGCAGTAGATAAATTAACAACGATTGAAGACAGTTATAGTAACTATTTTGGAACGCTTATTACTTTATCTAATCACTCTCCATTTGCGCCAAACCCTGCTTTCACTTTAAATATTAATGATTATTTCACTGATAGTTATGGAGAGCAAACTAGTACATGTTATTTATGCGAAAGAGATGTTGGTAAATATATAGTTAGTGCTCATTATGCGGATGAAGCCTTAGGAGAATTTATTGATTTAATTAAAAATTCTGACCATTTTAATAATACTTTATTTGTCTTCTATGGAGACCATGATGCTAAATTAAGTTATAAAGATATGAATTACTTATATAATTATGATCCAACAACCGGTGAATTAAAAGATGAATATGATCCAACTTATGTTAATTATGATAGTTATGATCACCAATTAAATAAAAAGACACCATTAATTTTCTGGACTAAAAATAGTAAGTTAAAGAGTATTTTAAAAGGCGAAAATAGTAATATTATGGGAATGTATGATTTAGCCCCAACCTTATTTAATATGCTTGATATTGATTATGACTACGTTTTAGGGCATGATATCTTTAATATTAAAGATAATAATATTGTTATATTCCCTAATGGTAATTTCTTAACTAAAGAAGTTTATTATAATAATTCTACTGGTGAATATAAAGAATTAAAAGGAGCAGTTGATACCGAATTTTTAAATAACTCGATAGAGAAGTCAGAAAGAGCTCTAGAAGTAGGCAATGCGATTATTACTTATGATTTATTTAATGAGAAAAAAAGGGATGATTAAAAATGCGCAAAAGATTTAGGGTGATGCTAAGAATTATTTTAGTTTTAATTATTCTAATAGCGGTTGTTTTAGTAGCTTATCTCTTTGTCCCTCATGAAGCCGAAACAGTTTATAAAGAAATAGATAAAATTGAAAAATATGGTTATATCTTAGAGGACCGCGATTCAAAATTAATGCAAGATACTTTTTCTAAATTAAAAGATGTTTTGGCTAAAGATGAAATTGATTATAATTTATATGCCGAATATTTAAGTGAATTATTTATCATTGATTTATTTACTTTAGATAATAAAAATAATAAATATGATGTTGGCGGTAAAGATTATGTTTTACCGGAGGCAGAAGAGAATTTTGAATTAAATGTTGAAGATACTTTGTATAAATATTTAGAAAGTAAAGATGGTAATTCCAGGAGTGGAGAATATCCACAAGTTACCAATATTAGTCTTACAAGTATAGAAGAGACCAAATATTCTTATAATAAAGAAGAAAGTGATGGTTATAAATTAATCCTGGAATGGGATTATGATAAGGATTTAGATTATCCAAAAAAAGGTGAAGTAATCGTGATGTTAAAAGATGATCACCTTTATGTAGTAAGTTATAAAGGAGTAGAATAAAAAGATGTTTAGAAGGTTAAAAAGACTATTATATACTAGTAGAAAAAATTTTATAATCTATTTAATTACAATAGTTCTTTTTATCCTTTCTTTTTCTTTATTTAGTTTATCATTAATTAAGTTAACAGGGATTGAAACTTTGGCTCGAATTTTAATTATTTTCTTTGTTATTTTATATGGTATGTTTTATGCCTATAAAGGTTATTTATATATGGTTAATAAAAATAAAGTAAAATTTATTTTACTTACTTTTTTAACTTTTATAATATCCCTTATTCTCTTAGTGGTATTTTATGTTTTTAATACTGTTTATGGTGAAATAGATAATTTAATGGAAAAAGATAATACGATTTATACAGGCTATTTAATTAGTCTAAAAGAGACGGAACAGATTAAAAACGCCGGTATTATTGATAATGAAGATGATGTTGAAGGCTATAAAATAGCAAAAAGTATTATTAAAGCTAAAAAACTAGATTATGAGTTAAAAGATTATTCTTCTTATGAAGATATGCTATATGATTTATATAATGGGGTAATTGAAGGGGCCTTTGTCCAAAGTAATTATTTAGCTTATTTTAGTTCTAACGATGTTGATAATGTTTTCCATGATATTGAAGCCAAAACGAAAATTGTTTATAAGAAAAGTATCAAAGAAAAGAATAATGATTTAAGTTTAAAAAATAATAAGACTTTAAAAGAACCATTTACAATGCTGTTACTAGGAGTAGATTCTACTGAAGATACCATGGATGCCGCCAGTTCATTTAATGGCGATACTTTAATGCTTGTTACTTTTAATCCTCACACTTTAAATGCGACAGTCTTTAGTATACCAAGAGATTTATATGTTCCAATTCATTGTCGTAAGGGTAAGGAAGCTAAGATAAACTCTTCTAGTGCTAGTGGTGTTACTTGTGTTATTGATACGATTAAAGATTTAACCGGTATTGATGTCGATTATTATGCTAAAATTAATTTCAAAGGCGTTGTTGATTTAGTCGAAGCCCTTGGTGGTATTGATGTTGATGTAACTTATAAATTCTGTGAGCAAGATAGTAATCGTAGTTTTGTTAATATGATT
>CANQLN010000014.1 GCA_947624695.1 uncultured Bacilli bacterium | reverse complement strand
CCATATTCTAAAATTTCCCCATTTATTTCATTTATATTATCATTAAGCCAATTTACGGCATCTAATTTTGAACCAATGGAAGGTGTCTCATTAAAACGTTTTCCTAAATGCGATACCGCAATACTTGAGGCCACTTCTCCTTTGCGATGTCCCCCCATACCATCAGCAACCACTAGTAAATATTCATTACTTTCATTTTTTAAAATTGTAACGCTATCTTCATTATGACTTCTAACTCGTCCCGAGTCAGTCATATAACATGATTCCATTTTTACACCTCTTTACTTCTTAGTTGTCCGCAAGCCGCACTAATCGAATCCCCAAATTCTTTTCGAACTGTCACATTAATTCCTTGGCTTATTAATGCCTCTTTAAATTCTTTTATTCTTTCACTTTTTTTGAAATCTAAATTATTTGTTTCATTATATGGTATTAGATTAACATAGACATTCATTCCTTTTAAAAGTTGCGCAAGTTCATGAGCACAATCTAAGCTATCATTTACCATATTAAGCATAACATATTCTATAGTTATTCGTCTATTAGTTTTTAAAAGATATTTTCTTAAAGATGCCATTAGTTTACTAATATTATACACTTTATTAATCGGCATAATTTTGTCTCTAATCGCATCATTCGGCGCATGCAAACTAACGGCTAAATTAACTTGTAAAGGAAAATTACTAAACTCTTCAATTTTAGGAACTAATCCACAAGTAGAAATAGTTATATGCCTAGAACCAATGGCTAGCCCTTTGGGGTAATTAATAATTTTGACAAAATTAATTACATTATCATAATTATCAAAAGGTTCTCCAATTCCCATAACAACGACACTATTTATTTTATCTTTAATATCCTCTTCAATTAATAAAATTTGCTCTACCATTTCATAAGTTTCTAAGCCTCTTACCTTTTTAAGACGCCCACTTTCACAAAACTTACACCCCATATTGCAGCCCACTTCGGATGAAACACAGACACTTTTCCCATAATCATGTTCCATTAAAACGGCTTCAACATAGTTACCATCTAAAAGTTCAAATAAATATTTTTTAACTAAAGAGCCTTCTTCTCTTTTCTTTATTTTAATAAAATCGGTATTAAAATCTTTTTTTAAAGTATCTCTTAATTCTTTTTTTAAATTTGTAAAATTAGCAATATCTCTTTCCTTATGAATATAAAGCCATTCTAAAACTTGTTCGGCTTTATATTTTTTTTCACCGATACTTAAAAAATATTCTTCTAATTCTTCTTTAGTTAAACTCATTAAATTTCTCATATTTTAATTTTACTATAAATTAAGCAAAATGTATCTAAAAAAATGCAAATTAAAAAGAAAAAGAGCAAAAGCCCTTTCCCCTAAAATTATCAGACATGCGACAAAATATGTCTGAGTGGCCATGTTTTTATGTCTTTAGCATCTGACAAATGATTATGATAGTTAAGAAATTCTCCTAACGAAAAAAGTATAACACAGCCAACATTTTTAATCAAGAGTTTTGTCCAAATATATACACATTTTCATTTTTCGGTACTGACAACATTTATAATAACGCATAAGTAAAAGGAGGACAAAAAATGGAAAGGCTAAGAAATTTAAGGGAAGAAGCGAACTTAAAACAAGAAGATATAGCGAATATAATTGGAATTAAAAGAGCTACTTATACTTCTTATGAAATTGAAAGAGATACTATTCCTATTACTCATCTAAATAACTTATGCAATTATTTTGATGTCTCAATCGATTATGTCTTAGGTCTAACAGAAAAGAAAAAATATCATAATTTAAGAAATGTTATTGATAAAGAACTACTCCATCAAAGATTAAAAAGTTTACGTCATGAAAATAAAATTACGCAAATTAAAATAGCCCAAATATTAAATATTTCGAGGAGTACTTGGACTGGGTATGAGAGTTGTAAATATCAAATACCCACTTTAATATTAGAAGAACTAGCAAGAAGATATCACACCTCGATCGATTATCTTTTAGGAAAAATTGATAAATATTAAGAGCCCTTTTTTAACCATAATTTAAGCCTTATCATAAAATATTATGAAGTATGAAAGGAAGGTTTAATGACTAAAGGGATTTTAACAGCAAGAGAAAAAGAAGTCTTTGAACTACTAGTATTAAATAAAACTACCAAAGAAATTGCCACATTTTTAGGAATTAGTGAAAAAACAGTACGCAATCATATTTCTAATACCATGCAAAAACTAGGAGTTAAAAGTCGTGCTCAAGCTGTCGTGGAATTATTAAAACTAGGAGAACTATCTATCTAAATAAGTTCCTGATACTTTAAAGAATGATTAATTTCATTCTTTTTTTGAGTTATAAAAAAGAATGAAATTAGTATAATTAATTAGGTGGTTTTATGCTCAAAAGATTGGCCTTAAAAAAGACAATTATTATATCTTTATCTTTTCTTATTTTACTTATTATTTATCTTTTTCCTAGTAATGAAGCTTATAACATTCACACTACTCTAACCTATACAAACACGGTGACTATTCCTATTTATTTAGTCGATGATAATAATTTAGTATCCCGCTTTGAAGTGATTAAAAAAAGTGATGATATTAATAACTTAATTGAAGAAGTTATTCAAAATTTAACTATTGATAGTAATGATAATTCTCATATTCCAAGTAATTTTAAACAAGTAATTCCTAAAGATACTAAAATAATTAATAAAGATTTAACTGATGGCCTTTTAAAAATAAATTTTTCGAAAGAATTACTAAATGTTGAGGAAGAAAATGAAGAAAAAATGCTTGAGGCCTTAATTTATTCTTTAACGGAAATTAAAGATGTTAAAAAAATTATGATTTTTGTGGAAGGAGAACTTTTAAAAAGCCTTCCTAATAGTGGCAAAACCTTACCTAATACTTTAGATAGATCATATGGAATAAATAAAGTCTATGAATTAGATAGTATGAAAGATGTGACAAAAATAACGACCTATTATGTAAGTAAAATTGATGGTTTTTCTTACTTTACACCGCTTACAACTGTAACCAATACCCAAAATGAAAAAGTGGAAATCATTATTGAAAAGTTAAAAACTTCTCCTACTTATGAGACAAATCTTATTAGTTATCTTGCTTCCTCAGCGGAACTTTTAAATTATGAAATCTTAGAAAACTCTATTAATCTAAGTTTTAACAATCAAGTTTTAAATTTAGAGGAGAATAAAATAATTGAAGAAGTAAAATATGCCATTGCTCTTTCTATAAGAGATACTTATGATATAAATGAAACCATTTTTTATGTTGATAATCAATTAATCGATGCCTTTTTTATCTAGCCTAGGTAAAAAGGTATTTTTTTCCTTGAAATATTAATAATAATAGTATATAATTTTAATTGTTCCAGAATTTGTTTCCGTAGCTCAGCTGGATAGAGCAATCGCCTTCTAAGCGATCGGTCAGGCGTTCGAATCGCCTCGGAAACACCATCTTAAAAATTACACGCTTTCTAATAAGCGTGTTTTTTTAATAAATAATCGTGCATAAGATAGATTATTATGATACAATTTAATAATAGAAAGTGGCGACGAAATGAAATTAAAAAAAGATACGGGAAAAAAAATTCTTATTATTGGAGGAATTATTATTTTACTAGGCATAGGTATTTATTCTTATGTCAAAATTAAGGCTAAGTTAGATTACGAAAAAACTTATGAATATAAACTTATTACAAAAGGTTATGAAAAAGATAAAGCTGTAAAAATTGCCAAAACTTTTAAAGAGCCAGAAATTGAATATATTTTAAATAAAGATGTTAATGATATTTATTTAAAAATAGCGAGTGATAAATATTTTATTTATGATAAATTATATGATTATTTAGATTATCAAGCCCAAAATGAAGATAAAGAGATAAGAGAAATTGTAGAAAGAGTTAATACCAACACTAATAAAAAATATTATGAAGGATCAACACCAACAGATATTTCGAAAAAAGAATTAATGCTCGTTAATAAATATACTTATTTAGATGAAACTTATGAACCAGAAGAATTAGTCACCATTCCTCCTACTTATTCTTATGGCGAAATAGGTAGCCAAAAAGCCACGCAAAGTACTTATGATGCCTTTTTAAATATGTGGAATGCTTCTCATGAACAAGGTTTTTATTTAATGGTTAATTCTTCTTACCGCACGCATGAAAAACAACAAAGTGTTTATGATGATTATAAAAAGTCTTATGGTACAGAATATGCTGATTCTATCGCCGCTCGTCCTGGATACTCCGAACATCAAACCGGTTATACTTTAGATATTTTTGAAATGAATACAAGTCAAAAGACTTTCCCCGAAACCGAATCATATAAGTGGTTAAAAGAAAATGCCCATAAATATGGCTTTATTCAAAGATATCCTGAAGATAAAGTTGATATTACCGGTTATAATTTTGAATCATGGCATTATCGTTATGTGGGAGTTGAAGCCGCGACTTATATCTACGAAAATAATATAACCTTTGATGAATACTATGCTTACTTTGTCAAGTAGGCATTTTTCATGGGGAAAATATTTAAAAAAAGCGGAATATTTGGTATAATAACTACTAGGTGAAATGTGTGAATTATCCCAATCAAATAAAAAAAGAATATCATAAAAATATTAGTTATGGTAACCGTGGTATGGATTTAGAAAAAATAATCAATGAAGCTAATGAATATTATTTAGAAAAAGACATGGCTTTAATCTATAAAAAACCCACTCCTATTGGGATTGTTAAAGTTAGTTATGAAAATAACAAGCAAAAAATAAAAGATGCATATTTTGCTACCCAATCAACATTAGATTATAATGGATTGTATAAAGGAAAATATGTGGAATTTGATGCCAAGAATACTGAATCCAAAACGGCATTTCCGATAAGTAATGTTCACAATCATCAAATTTTACATATTAGAAAAGTAATAAGACATGGGGGAATTGTTTTTCTAATTATTCGGATTAATGGATTAGTTTATTTATTAAATGGACCCGATTTTATTTATTTTATTGATCATACCGAAAGAAAAAGTATTCCTTATGCATTTATAAAAGAAAAAGGTTATCCTTTAGAATATAATTATAATAAAGGTCTTGATTACTTAAAAATTGTTGATTTAATTGGAGGATTTAAAAATGAAGAAAATTAAATTAAAAATTAATAAAAACAAAGATAAAGTTAAAGTTCCAAAAGAAAAGAAAGTTGTTTGGAAAAGTGTTTTAAGTTTCTTACTTCTTTGCGCCATTGGTGTTATAAGCCTAGCTTTAGTATTTGCTCTTTATATTGTTATTACATCGCCAAACTTTGACAAATCAGAATTATATCAAAAAGAGCCTACTATTCTTTATGATAAATACGGAGAAGAATTAGCCAGAGTTGGCGCCATGGACAGTGTTGTTATTACTTATGATGAAATACCAGATGTTTTAATCGATGCTTTAATTGCGACCGAAGACTCTCGGTTCTTTCAACATAATGGCTTAGACTTATTTAGATTCTTAAAAGCTTCCTTTGGCCAAATATTAGGTAGTGATAGTGCTGGTGGAGCCTCTACTCTATCAATGCAAGTTATTAAAAGAACTTATACTAGTAATCAAGATGAAGGTCTTGCTGGTATTATTCGGAAATTTACCGATATCTATATGGCTGTTTTCAAATTAGAGGCTAATTATACCAAAGAAGAAATTATTGAATTCTATTTTAATAGTCAATGGTTTGCTAATGCAGGCGATATCAATATCGAAAAAGGAATATATGGTATTGAACAAGCCAGTTTATATTTCTTTGGTAAGTCTAGTAAAGATTTAAACTTAGCGGAGGCTTCTCTTTTAGTGGGAATGTTCCAAAATACTTATTTAAAAAATCCTTACACTTATCCTGATAAAGCCAAAGAAAGACAAAAAACAGTTTTAAAATTAATGGTTAGACATGGTTATATTACCCAAGAAGAAGCTGATAATGCTTATGCTATTCCCCTAGAAAATCTTTTAGTTAAACAAGATCGAAGTGAAATTTTACAAGCAGAAAGTAAACAAGCCTTTATTGATTACTGCTTAGATGAAGTGGAAACTAACTTAGGAGTTGATCCTAGAGAAGTTTCTTTAAAGATTTACACTACTTTTGATCCGAAAATTCAAGAAGTCTTAGAAAAAGTTGAAGATGGCGATGTTTATAAATTCCCAAATAGTTATGAAGAAACTGATGAATATGTTGATGAAGGAATTGCTGTTACCAGTGTCGCTGACGGTTCAATCGTGGCTTTATCGGGTGGTAGAAATTATCAAGGTGGGGGTCAAAACTTAGCCACCGATATTAAAAAACAACCAGGTTCAACAGCTAAACCAATATTTGACTATGCAATGTATATTGAACACATTTCTCATAGTTCTTATGCGATGTTCTTAGATGAGCCAACTACTTATTCTACGGGGCAAAGAATAACAAACTATGATAATGGTTATAAACATTTAATAACAATGCGGGATGCTTTAAGAGATTCTCGAAATATTCCAGCTTACTTAGCTTTTAAAGATGTAGCTGATATAGACAAAAAAATTATTGAAGACTTTGTTCATAGTGTGGGTATCGATTATGGTGATACTTTATATGAATCGGCTTCTATCGGTGGTTTTGATGGTGTTTCACCACTCCAAATGGCCGCTGCTTATGCAACATTTGCCCGAGGTGGCTATTATATAAAACCATATTCTTATACCAGAATTGTTAATAACGAAACTGAAAAAGAAATTAATTATAGTTATAGTAAAGAAAAAGTTATGGAAGAATCAACCGCTTATATGATTAATAGCATTTTAAATAATTATGGAGCTGGTGGTGATAAAGTTGCTAGTAAAACCGGGACAACTAACCTACCTAAAGAAGTTAAAGATAATAACCATTTACCAAGTGGAGCAATTCTAGAAGTTTGGTATAATAGTTATTCTACAGAATATTCTGTATCATTATGGTATGGTTATAAACAATTATATCCTAACGCTGCCGAAACTAAACATTACATGAATAGTTCCAGTGGTGGTACGGCAAGAAGTACAATAATGAGTTATCTAGCTAAAAACATTCATAAAAATAAAAAAGAATTCCCTGTTCCTAAAGGAGTTACAGCGGTTAACATTGAAAAAGAAACATTCCCACCAAAATTATGCAGTGCTTATACACCAAAAAATTTATGTGTAACGGAATACTTTGTATCTGGTACGGAACCAACTGACGCCTCCAGTCGTTTTGATACTTTACCAGATCCTACTAATGGCAGTTTCAATTTTAGCGGTAATACTATTACCTTAAAATGGACACCGATAAGTACCCCAGAAGCTATTGATCCTACCGCTTTAGCTAATCATTTTAATGAATATTATGGTAGTTATGCTAATCAATATTATAATTCACGCTTACAATATAATAATACTAACATCGGTAATTTAGTTTATCGCATTTATTTAAAAAATAGTGATGGAACATTATCAGAAATAGGTACGACTACAGGTAATACATTTAATTATTCAGCTTCAGCAGGAGGCAATTATACTTTCGTTGTTAAGTCATCTTACTCAATATTTAAATATAATATGTCGAATGGTTTAACTATTAGTACAAAAACTATTGATAGCAACGTCAATGATATGGTTGATGATGATAATGATGATGAAGACAATGATACAGGATTAAACTAAAAAAATTGGCTTTCATTATAAAACCAATTTTTTTTAGCTTATTTTTTCAAATTTATCTTTGCCTACCCCACAGACTGGACATACCCAATCATCGGGTAACTCTGCAAAAGGAACATCTTCTTTGGCATCATCATAAATATGTCCACAGATAAGACAACGATATTTAGAAGATGAAGTGTTTTCAACTTCCTCCAGATATGTTGGAGCTTTACTTGGTGATCTTCCTTTCATATTCTCTTGATAATACTTATAAGTTAAAGCATCATCATCACTGAAAACTTGACTAGCCTCTACTCTTACTAAAAAGATATCATGAGTTTCACTAGCAATTATATCGATAACATCACCAATTAAATAACCACAACTGCCCTCTTTAATAACAGGAACATTATCTACTATTTCATATTCGACATTCGCATATTTAGAAACATCTTTTGATGAATAAAAACCAAAAGTATTAATAATTTCTTTATTGATATTCTTACTTAAAACATTAATAGCTAACTTTTTACTTTTTTTAATTACTTCATTCGTATAATTATCTTTGTTAATACTGACAGCCATTATAGGATTTTGACTAGTTATTTGCACCGCGGTATTAACTACACATCCCGCTAAAGTATTTTCATCTTTAGTACTTACAATATATAAGCCATACGAAAACTTTTTAAAAATATTCTTATCCATATTCACCCTTAATTTAAACTACTTAAATTAACAATTTTTTCAACTTCACTTCGAACATTTTCAAAAGTAAATGGTTTAGCTAAAACATCAACGATATCATAATTAAATGCTCTATCAACGCGTTCTTTAGCTACATCACCGGTAATAATACATACCGGTATTCTTCTAAATAATTTATTTTCCTTAAAATAATCTAAAACGGCAAAGCCATCTACTTCCGGCATATTTAAATCAAGTAAACACCCAATAATTGAATCATCAACATTATTTTTAATAATATCGATAGCTTCTTTACCATTATAAGCTACCACTACTTCATATTGATCTTTAAAAGCTCTTTCGACAATATTACTAATTATTTTAGAATCGTCCGCTACTAATATTTTTTTCATTTTTATTCACTCTTTCCTAAATATTCATTCGCAAGTTTGGTATATTTATCAATCTCTTGCATTAATTTATCATAAGTTTTATTTACTTCATCAATATTGTTGGCTTTACTAGCAAGTTCATGAGCATAAGCAATATCTACTAAACTCATAAATCCCAAATATTTGGAATCACTTTTTAAAGCATGCACTAATATTGCATAATCAGCCATATTCTGATCTTTTTTATATTTTTCAATATTCGGAATTCTCGTTTTATTTTCCTCTAAAAACATTTCTAAAGTTTCATCATAAAAACTCAAATCTCCTAAAAGACCCACTGCATATTCTAAATCAACCCCATTATTTGTTAAGATACTTACATCTTTCGTAAAAACCACCTCTACTATAAAAATTATATCACAAAAAAAAGAGTTAATATTTATTTATCTTCATATTTAACACTTTTTTAATACTTTCTGTCAATTAAACAAATCTTTTAAATAATTTAAACTGGCAATTAATTCATTTTTTTCTTTAACTTCAATAACCACATAATTAGACTTTATTACTTCTTCATAATTTTTAAAATTAATGTTACCTTTACCTACTTCTATATGATCTTTTTGGCCATTATAATCATGTAAATGAATATGGTTTATCTTATGTTCTTTTTTAAATTCTGAGTAAGCTTTATTACCATTCTTTTCATTATGACCTATATCTAAAGTAAATCCTAAATTAGCATACTCGCCAATAATTTTAATAGCTTCTTTGGTAAAATCATGAAATTTTGTATTTTCAAAATTTATTTGAATATTGTTTTTGAAGGCTAATTCATCTAATATTTGGCAACTTTCCTGAAGAGCTTTTTTATATAATTCCAAATACTTATCATTTAAATATAATTTTTGTTTAGGCATAGTAAAATAAATTCCCGAATCAATGTGTAAATTATATTTTTTTATTCCTTGAGAAATACCGAGTTTAATTTGCCTAATGGCTTCTTCCAAATACTTTTTCCTTAAACAATCATTTAAATCAGCAACATTTAATTCTTCAGATAAATGCATGGTAAATTCTATATTGTATTCTTTTAACGAAATATTTTCTATTTCTAAAGAATAAGGAAGATCCATATTAAGCTCAATAAAATCAAAATTATTTTCTTTCGCTAAATTAACATTTTCTAAGATGCTATTAAATTCTGCTAAAGTAGGCATTCCATATTTCATTTGTTCTCCTCAAAAATTATTTTAAATAAGTATTTAAAACTCTTTCTAATTCTTTTTTATCAATAGGTTTAGATATATAATCATTAAAGCCTATTTTTAAATAATTTTCTTTCATCCCGGCAATAGCATTAGCGGTAAGAGCAACAACTGGAATGTCAAAGTCTTCCATATTTTTTAATTTTTTAAATGTTTCTACTCCACTCATTTTCGGCATCATATCATCCATTAAAATTAAATCGTATTTAGCCCCTTCTTTAATTTTCTTTAAACATTCAAAACCACTTTCAGCTTCTTCAGTTTCTAATTTATAAGTAGAAAGAAGTCTAGCGGCCACTTTTAAGTTAATGGCATTATCATCAACAATTAAAACTTTCTTACCTTTAACATCTAATTTTTTACTTTCTTTAGGAACTTCTTTGACTTTCTTTGGAGAGGTTACAATTTTTTGATCTATCGCTACGGTAAAGTTAGAACCCTTACCATACTCTGATTCTACTACTATTTTTCCATGCATTAGATCTACTAATTTTTTAGTAATGGCCAGACCTAAACCGGTTCCTTCAATCGTCATATTACGTTGTAAATCAAATCTTTCAAACTTAGTAAACAATTTATTAATATTTTCTTTTTTAATACCAATTCCGCTATCTTTAACACTAATAATTAAGCGGCAAATATTGTTCTTTTTAACCACATCAACATTAAATTCAACAAAACCTTCTTTAGTATATTTAACCGCATTAGTCAGTAAATTTAAAACTATTTGTTTAAGTCTAACATAATCGCCATTTAAATATTCGGGTAAATCTTTCGCAATATTTACTCGAAATTCTAATGGCTTATCGCCAATTCTTCCTTTTGTTAATTTAACCAACTCATCAAATACTTTAGCGGGTTCATATTCTACTTTAATTATTTCTAATTTATTAGCTTCAATTTTAGAAATATCTAAAATACCATTAACAATCTCTAATAGGTTTTGGCTCGCTGCCATAATATCGCGGACTTCTCCTTTAATCTCCGAAATATTCTCTTCTTCTAAAATAAGTTGACTAAAACCATCAATGGCATTAAGTGGTGTTCTGATTTCATGAGACATATTTGATAAGAAATCCGTCTTAGCTTTATTAGCTCTTTCAGCTTGCTCTTTAGCGATATTTAATTGTTCAATCATTTTAACATCAGGGTTTTCAATCGTACTATACATGGTATAGCAAGTTAAAACTAAAATAACATCACTTAAATTAAAACCAGGGAATATTAGACTACTAATACCTGATAAGAAAATAAAGAATAAAACGAAATAAATAATATTATACCGTTTATCTAAGTTATTATGGTTTAATAATAAGACAATCAAATTAAGAAGTTCGATCGTCGCTAAAACAGATTGCGTGATATCTGTTGTACTGCCTGATACCGTAGTTACGCCATTAACTAGTTCAATATTAACATTTGTAAATGATATTATAAAAGCATAAAATATATAAACAATCAATAATATACCATCTAAATTTTCTTGACTTATTTTTATTTTTTTATTAATAGTCAAAGTATAACCTAAAATGGAACCAAAAAATATCATATATAATACCGATACTATTTTATTTAAGACTCCAACTAAAGGGACTATTTTTAAAGCGTTTTCAAAACCTTGGAAATAAGCAAATATATGAAGAGCAGTCGTTATCGAAATTGATAAAAAAGCACACACCAGCATAATATCATAATATTTATTTTCTGGAAACTTAGCTTTTTCTTTCGGAAAATAGATAACCATTAATAAAATAATAAATATTAAAGATACTAATTGTAATTCAAACTCCGCAATCATATGATACCCTCTATTCTAAAAATATTGTAACATTTTGTCATATTAAATACAAGAAAAAAGAGGTTATTCACCTCATTTAAAATTATCTATTTTTTTCTTTGACGACTTTTACCTTTTTCTTTTTGATATTCAAAATCAAGAATATTATTATCTGGGTACAACTCTCTTATATCTTTATCATAAGTATCTTTCATAAATTGTTTAAAGTCATATTTTTTATCTTGTTCTCTTCTTGATAAAATTGGCGCCAAGATATAGGCATTTTCCGGAGTTACTCGAACATTGTCAAGACTTGCTCTAACTTCTTCTGGACTAGTTACATTTTTATTAATAAAACCAGTTAACTCTTCATCCCAAACATCATCATACCAAGTATGATGGCAATATTCTTGTCTTCTGGAAATCATATAATCTAAATGATAATCTTCTCTAGAGTCCAAATATTCTCTTGTTAAAGGAATACTATGTTGTCTAATTTGTTCATAATGCATTTCGGCAATTTTCTCTCTAATTAAATCTCTAGCTTCATATTTATCCATACCGGTAAAGTCTAGAGGTTTACCAAAACAAACATAAACTGTACTAGCATCTAATGTTGTATGAGTTGAAACTGGAACAACTTTTTTACCAGTCTTTTCCCATAATTCAAAAGCGCTATAGAACATTCCTTCCACTAATTTATTTTCGGTATTATTATATCTTCCTTCAATATACTCAATAACACTCGTTTTATTTTCAAGCAATTTTTCCATTTTACGAACGGAATCTTTACGACTATCTTTATCTTGGCGATTAACATAAGCAATGCCGGAAAGCCATAAAAAGTTTAAAACCGGATTGTGATCTATTTGATCAGTTGATCCTACTAAATAATAGGCAAGACGATCAAGACTTAAAGACATCGAATTACTTTCCTCATCAAATAAATGATTAGGAGCAAAAATATAAGCATCATCATCTAAACCTGTTACTTTTTCTACCTCTACTAAAGTATCAGTTCTATCGATTTCTTCCGGTGTTTTACCTTCTAAAAATTCAGGATGATATTCTTCAATTATCGTATTTCTTCTTGATGCTGACTTTAACGCATTTTGCATAACTTTAAGCCCTAATTTTCTTAAAGTTAAACCGGTTTTCGTCACAAAATTTTCGCTTGTTGAATATTTAACTCTAGCTAAATTTTTATTGAATGGTAAATTGCGAGGATTTGATTCCAAAGATACCATTTCTTTAGGACTTAATGTTTTTCTAAACTCTAAATAATCTTCTTGTAATTCATCTTGAAATCCTCTAACAGAATTAATTAAATTTTCTATTGTAACTTTAACGGTGTTTAAATAATTAATGCCTTGCGTTTTTAATATTTTTTCATATAATTCTGAAATTTGATTATAATAGCCATCTTTTGATTCTAATATGAATACAATGATACCATTAAGATTAAAATACTCTTCTGTTTTAACTACTCTTTTATTTATTGTTGGCTTTTTACTTTGTAAATTTTGTTGAATTTTTATAATAAATCTCAAGGCTTCCTTAGCTTTTTTATCTAATTTATTAACTTCTTCTTCATATTTTTCAACTAAATTAATTAATCCTAATTCTACTTGTTTATATTTTTCCTCTTCTGTCATAATTTTCCTTCCCATCTAACACTTTTTATATTAAGCATTATAAAAGAAGATTACAAGAGACTTGACACAAATTATACAGCATTTATTTTAATTCTTCTAATATTTCTTTGACTATTTCTAATCCTGTTTTTTCATCTTCAAGATTATCAATATTTTTTAATTTTATATCTTTACCTACTTTTTCATATAAAGAATAATAGACTTTTAATTTACTATTATTATCAAAAGTATTATCAGTATAAACAATAAAATCTTTATTCTTCACTTCATCATGATAAGTAGCAATTACTTCACATTTTATTCTTTTCCCCTCTTCATTTGTTTTTATAAAAGTTATTCTTTCCATATCTACTCCTAAATAAAATTTTAATATAATTAAAAGAGTATTGCTACTCTTCTATTTTAAAATCTTCTTTACTGCCATCTAAATAAATTATCTTATTATCTTTAATATCTAAAACATTTTTTAAATTATGATAATTATCTATTACATCAGTATAAAGTAAATCATAATACTCTTCTGTATTAAATAACCCAATCGTATTATTTTCTTTTAAAAAGATTATATACTCAACATCACTTATATTAATCCTTTTGATACTTTTTATTTTATCATCTAATTTTATTCTAAAAGCCCGTAGCTTATAATCATTAAGATAAATATCATAATAAAAGGAACGCTCATATAAAGTATTAAGCCGATCTTTTAAATTTTTATCAACTGATAAGCTATCAATTTTCTCTTTATTATAAGGTTCAAGATAGGCAAGGCCATCACTTAATAAATAAATATTAGCATAATCTAAATTAATTTCTTCCGTTAATTTAACTTCTTCCTCTTCTTTTGGAGAAACTTGACCTTTATAAAAATGATCAAAAATTATATAACCTAATAAGGCAACTATGATTAATATTAAAATGATGGTTAACTTATTTGTTTTCATATTCCTCTAAAGCCTTTAAAATTCCCTTATAGGGAAGAAGAGCACAATTCTTTCGATTACTTTGTTTATAAATATCTTGAAAAGCTAAGCCTTCATTTAAAGAATCTTCATCATATTCTTCTTCATCACACATTGCATAAAAATTTTTAATATATTCTTTAGCTTCCGGAATAGTTTTCCCAATTAAATTTTTAATCATTATAGAAGTCGAAGCCGTTGAAATAGCACAAGCCTCCCCCATAAAACTAATATCTTCAATTACATCATTATTAAACTTAATATAAATGTCTAAATTATCAATACAATTAGGATTTCTTGTATTAACCTTTTGATAATTTTCATCATGAATTTCTTCCTTATGCATTGGATGTTGAAAATTTTCTAATATTATTTCTCTTCCTACTTCTTTATCCATTAAAACATCTCATTTCCCTACTTAATTTAGCGCATATTTACCCCTCTGTCAATAATAAGCCCTTTATTTATCTATTATAAATAAATCTAACTTATCTTTTATTTCATCTTTAGTATATGGTTTAGAAATATAAGAAATAAATCCTTGTTTTAGATATTTCTTTTCCGCTCCGGTTTCAACATCAGCCGTTACAGCTATAACTGGGGTGTTG
>CANQLN010000013.1 GCA_947624695.1 uncultured Bacilli bacterium | reverse complement strand
TTCAAGATTTAATTAACAAAAAAGAAAATGAAGTTAACAAAATACGTAATTTAGGTAAAAAATCCCTTAAAGAAGTATTAGACAAAGTAGAAGAGATGGGACTTAAGTTCCGCGATTAAGGAGGTAAAATTATGGCATATCGTAAATTAGGAAGAGAAAGTCGTAAACGCCGTAGCATATTAGCTGGTTTAACAAAAACGGTTATTAAAAATGGCAGCGTCATTACAACCGAAGCTCGTGCCAAAGAAGTTCGTAAATTTGTTGAAAAAATGATAACTTATGGCAAAAAAGGAACCTTAGTTTCTCGTCGTAAAGCTTTAGCGTTTTTAAACAATGACACCAAAGCAGTCGAAAAAATCTTTAATGAACTTGCTAAAACCTACGAAAACCGTAATGGTGGTTACACAAGAATCATTAAACTTACAGAACGTATTGGTGACGATGCCCTTCAAGTTAAATTAGAATTAGTATAAGCCTTTAAGGCTTTTTTCTTTGCCCTAATCATAGTATAATAACAATAGGTGACTAATATGGAAATCAAAATAGACTTTTTAAACGAAGCCGATATCATCGAAAAATATGATGAAACAAAAATATCTAGCGACTTACTAGAATATTTAATCAAAAAGGCCCAGCAACTAGATAAAATAAAAATCGTTATCAACAATAAATGTCAAAGTAAAATTCCCTATAAAAAAATGCTCAAACAAGCCTTTTTAGAAGAATACCAAAATGCAATAAATACCCATAATAAAAATAACCACCTGCAAATATTATTCTTACTTTTAGGTAGCTTTGCCATCTTTATGTCCTTTCAAATTAAAAATGAAGTTTGGCAAGAAATATTTTTAATAGGCGGCTGGGTTCCTATTTGGGAAATGGTTGAACTAGAACTTTTTAACGACGTAAGAGGCAAAAAAAGAAAAAAAGCTTTAATCAAACTTATAAACAGTGAAATAATCACTTCCTAAAAATTGTTACCTTATCATTTAGATCAATTACTAAAAGACCAATATCAGTAATAGTCATATTTTGTTTCGTTAAATACTTATCAAGCCACTTTTGGCTTTTTTTCGCTTTTAATAGTTCCTCTATATTTAAGGCACCATCTACAATTACTAAATAATTAAAAGACTTCTTAACCCGTTTTTTTAAATAATCACTTTTCAAATCATTACTAGTAAGAGCTTGATACTTATCTTCTAGCAAAATCGAAATATCCCCCGAAGGCTCTAAAATAGCTAAACAAAGTTCATTAATGTCAAAACAACCTTTTAACCGGCAGTACTCCAAAACCTTTGCCACACTTAACTTTGTCATCTCTAAATTCTGATAATTAAAATTACCATTTTCAAATAAAGTAATCGCCTGTCCATCCATAATCTCTTCAATATTGTGATTATGATAAGACAAAAAAGATGAAACATAACTAATTAAACCAAAAATACCTAAAGCAATTAACCCATCATATAAAGGCACATCCAAACTTATAATACTATCCGCCGCGATCGAGCCAATCGTAATATTTACAATATAATCATACAAAGTCAAATTTTTAATCTGCTTCTTTCCAATAATCTTTACAATTATAAATAAACTTATAAACATCACAATCGCTCGAAAAACAATAGTCATATAACTCACCTAAAATTAGTATGAATAAAAATAATAAATATATAACAAAAATTTAAATTTTGTAACTTACTAGTAACATTTAAATTATATAATTAAAACAGAAAGGAAAATTTAATATGGAAATTTTAAAAGTTCAAAATCTAACAAAAATTTATGGCAGTGGCCTAGCGAAAGTAACAGCCCTAGATAATGTCTCCTTTACCGTTAATAAAGGTGAATTTGTAGCCATTGTTGGGGCATCAGGAAGTGGCAAATCCACCCTTTTACACTTAATAGGCGGAGTTGATAAACCAACAAGTGGTAAAGTATTTATTGATAATCAAAACATATATGACTTTGACGATGATAAATTAGCCATCTTTAGAAGAAGACAAATTGGCTTAATTTATCAATTTTATAATTTAATACCAATATTAAACGTAGAAGAAAACATAACCTTACCCTTATCTTTAGATAATCGGAAAATCGATAAAGAACAATTAAATAACTTACTTCAATTATTAGGTTTGAAAAATCGTCAACATCATTTGCCTAATGAATTATCAGGAGGTCAACAACAAAGAACCAGTATTGGAAGAGCCTTAATAACTAACCCCGCCTTAATACTAGCCGATGAACCAACTGGTAACTTAGACTCCAAAACCAGCGATGAAATTGTTGCCTTATTAAAAAAATCAAACAAAGAATTAAACCAAACAATTATCATGATTACCCATAATATGGAAATAGCGAAAGTTGCCGATCGCATAATCAAAATTGAAGATGGAAAAATCGAGGTATAACTATGAACTTACTTAACAAATTAACTATCAAAAATTTAAAACTAAACAAAAAAAGAACCATAGTAACCATCATCGGTATTACTCTTTCCATCGCCCTAATAACAGCTGTTACATCAATATATTCCAGTATGATAAAGTCTTTAATTAGTTTTGAAACCTATGAAAAAGGTAATTTTCATGTTGCCTTTTATGATGTTCCATCTAAAGACTTATTCATTTTTCAAAATAACCGGGAAATTGAAAATATAATCTTAACCAAAAACATTGGCTATGCCAAAATTAATTCCCAAAATAAATCTAAACCTTATGCTTATCTAAAAGGCTTCACAAATGATGCCTTACAAAATCTATCCATAAGATTAGTAGAAGGAAGATTACCAGAAAACGATAATGAAATACTCGTTCCCACCCATCTTAAAACTAATGGCCGCTTAGAACTAAAATTAAATAGTGAAATAACATTAGATGTAGGTCAGAGAATTAACATGGAAGATAATGTCATTTTATCGCAAAATAACCCTTATCTAAATAATGAAACCATCATAAACACGAACCCTAAAACCTATAAAATAGTAGGCATCATTGAAAGACCGGCATCTACTATCGAAAATTACTCAGCCCCAGGTTATACCTTTATTACACTTGTAAATGAAAAAGAATTAACTGAAAATGTTGATGTCTTTGTTAGATATAATCACAAAAATATCCAAAATGCTTATCAAACTACGGCAGGCATTTTAAATGTAAATGAAGATCTTTTTGCTAAATATTATGTGGGTGATGCAACCCATGAAGAAACTCTTAAATACATTAACGAAGAAAAACCTAAAGAAAAATATCAAATTGGTATGAATGACTATTTAATTAGATTAGAAACAAATCCCTTAAAAGCAAGTAGCATTGAAGAACTTGGTATCGTAGTAATAATTGTCCTATTAATAATAATATTAACATCCATATTCTGCATAAAAAATAGCTTTGACATTTCTATTACCGAAAAAATAAAACAATATGGCATGCTAAGAAGCATTGGAGCCACCAAAAAACAAATCAAAAAAAATGTTTTTTATGAAGCTGCTATATTAGGAACCATTGGCATTTTTTTAGGCATAATATTTGGTTTTTTAGCCTCTTACATATTAATTATCATCAGTAACATTTTCCTAAAAGATAGCCTCGCCATCGGTTTAAACCTAAAATTTTCTTTTTCGCTAGTATCTATTATTATTGCCATTATCTTAGGCATCATAACCATTTACTTTTCATCTCGTAAAAGTGCCAAAAAAGCCTCCAAAATCTTGCCGATAAATTCCATCAAAAACAGTGCCAATATAAACTCTAAAAAAATTAAAACTCCTAAATTTGTTAAAAAAATATTTAAAATAGGTGGGGAAATATCTTATAAAAACTTAAAACGAAACAAGAAAAAATACCGGACTACTGTTATTTCTCTTGTCGTATCAATATTTGTTTTCATTGCCTTATCAAGCTTTATGAGCATGGCCTTTACATCTGTTGAAAACGAATTAAAACTAGCCGAATATAATATGGAGTTAGAATCTAATAATATTAATGCAAATAATATTAATAAATTTATTGCAACCACCAAATTAGAAAATATCGATAACTACACAATATTAAGAAAAATAGGCGTTGAACTCCAAAATCGCCAGCTAAACCAAGAATATATCGACTTTCTAAAATTAAATCCTACAACTACTACTCAATACTTAAATATCTATGCTCTTAATGATGAACAATATAAAACTTATGTAAGTTCATTAAACATTGACTATGAACAAATAAAAGATCAGGCTATTTTAATGGACTATCAAAAAATTGGTCGTCAAAAAGCAGAAAACAAAATTGAATACAAAACCATGCGTATTACAAATTATAATTTAAATGATCCATTAATAGGTACACTAGATAATGAAAAAGCCTTAAACTTAAATATTGGAGCCATAACTAATAAAGCCCCATTTGGTCTTAAAAATAATAGTCAAATATACATCGTTGTAAACGAAGAATTATACCAAAAATTAACAACCGAAGATAAACATTTAGAAATTATTTATCAAAGTAGTAATGCTAGTAAATTACAAGATGATATCGATGCGTTATTAAAAAATGAAGATTATAATTTAAATAATATGGAAGAAAATGTCAAAATAATGAACAACCTTTTTACCCTAATAGGCATCTTCCTATATGGCTTTATAATTGTTATCATCTTAATTGGCGTGACTAACATCTTTAATACCATAACCACTAATATGGAACTTAGAAAACAAGAATTTGCCATGCTAAAATCAATTGGCATGACAACTAAAGAATTCAACCACATGATTAGCCTTGAAACATTCTTTATGGGGCTAAAAGCCCTTGTTATCGGCATTCCAATCGGTATTTTATTATCCTATATGATCTACCACTTTTTACAAGAAGATAGTGGTCTAACTTATAAACTACCATTTTTAGCAATTATTATCGTAGTCCTAGCCGTATTTATTCTCATCTCCTTAATAATGAAATACTCCATGAATAAAATAAATAAACAAAATACCATTGAAACCATTCGTAATGAAAATATTTAATAAATGATGTATAATTAACTAGGAGGAATAATATGCATATTTTACTAGTTGAAGATAACATTTCAATCATTAAAGGCCTTACCTATTCTTTTAAAAAAAATAACCTTTTGCTAACTTCGAAAACAACCATAAAAGACGCCAAAAAATACTTAGATAATAACGAAGTAGACTTAGTCATATTAGATATATCCTTGCCTGATGGTAGTGGCTTTAATTTATATACAAACATCATCAACAAATTAAATATCCCCACCATATTCTTAACTGCTAAAGACGAAGAAGATGACATTGTTAAAGGCTTAGATATTGGGGCCGAAGATTATATAACCAAACCCTTTAGCATTAAAGAACTTCTAGCAAGAGTAAATAAAGTTTTAAATCGTAAAGAAAAGAAAAGCATTATTAAAATAAAAGACATAGCCTTTAATTTAGACAAAGCCATATTAACCAAAAACGACAAACAAATAAATTTAACGCCCCTAGAACTAAAAATAATAACCCTTCTATTTAATAATTATGGCAAAGTAGTAAACAGAACCATCATACTTGATAAAATATGGGAATGGACCGGTAATGACGTTGATGATCACACTATCACCGTTTATCTAAAAAGAATCAGAGCTAAAATCAAAACGGATATAATCAAAACAATCAAAGGAATAGGGTATATAATCGATGAAAAATAAAGTTGAACTTAAAAAATGTTTATTTAAAGCTTTAGAAGCGTCCATATGTTTATTAGTAATATTCTTAATAATAAATATTTATGAATATCATGAATATAAGAAAAACTTTAACAAACAAATTTTTGCAATTGTTGATAAACTTCAAGATGAATATCCCAACCTAACCGAAGAAGAAATTGTACAAATTTTAAATAGTAATGGTAAAGATGAATCAAGCACTTTAAAAAAATATAGTATCAATTTAAATGCTGAAATAATAAATCAAAAAAAGTATCCTAAGTTTTTAATTATTAATATATCAATATTAATATTAGGCATTGTAATTATCATCACCATATTTATAACATATATAAAAAAAACCGCCAAAAACATTAACGAAATAACCAAATATATTGAACAATTAAATAAAAAAAATTATAGCCTCAAAATAGACTCTAACTCTGAAGATGAACTTTCAATATTAAAAAATGAATTATATAAAACCGTTGTCATGTTAAAAGAAAATGCCGAAAATTCCCAAAAAGATAAACTAAATTTAAAAACATCCCTTGAAGATATATCTCATCAATTAAAAACTCCCTTAACCAGCATTTTAATTATGCTCGATAATTTAATTGAAGACCAAAATATGACAGACGAAACTAAAAACTATTTTCTAAGAGACATCAAAAGAAATATAATAAACTTAAACTTTCTTGTTCAATCATTACTAAAATTATCCAAATTTGATTCTAATACCATCATCTTTACTAAAAAAGAAAATAGCCTTAGAAACATCATCAAAAAAGCTTCTAAAAATTTATCTACCTTATGCGACTTAAAAAACATTAAACTAAACATCACCGGCCAAGATGACATAAAAATAACTTGCGATTTTAACTGGCAAGTTGAAGCTATCACTAATATAATTAAAAACTCGGTGGAACACTCAAGTATCAATAGTAAAATTGATATATTCTTTGAACAAAATAATGCTTATATTTTGCTTACCATTAAAGACTATGGTAGTGGCATTGCTAAAGAAGATTTGCAAAATATTTTTAAAAGATTTTATCATGGCCAAACATCATCTTTTGAAAGCATCGGTATTGGTCTTTCTTTAGCTAAAGTAATCATTGAAAATGATAATGGCCTTATAAATGTAAAAACAACACCTAAAGGCACAACCTTTATCATCAAATATTTCCAGTAATTATTTTTCTAAGTCTTTAGTAATCTTCATAATGGCCTCTTTAAGTAAATTTTTTTCCTTCGCCATTTTTAAAGTCCTAATGTTTACTAAATAACTTGGCACATCACCATAAGCTTTAGAAGATCTTAACATTAATTTATCACTACAAATATAAAGAAGCTTCTCTTCCTTTAATAACTTATTTTCGGTCCACCAAACTGATGCATAACTAAGATACTCTTCATCAATCAAAAATTCATTATCCTCGTTGTAACTTAAAAGATTATAATCATATAAATTATAAAACAAAGCCATCTGTTTGGGATTATAATTAATACCAAGTAAATCATTACTGCGCTTTAAAATGCCTAATAATGTTTTAAAAGAATTAATATAAGTTAGCAAAAGCAAAAAAGCTTTGCCATCTATATCAAAACCATGCTCATAAACATCTGCATCCGTCTCTTTTATATAATTATAAAATTGCTGCATTTTTAAATTGCCTTTTAAAACATCCCGATTTTTTTTAATTCCTAAAATATTTAATAATTCTTCCATAACTTAAATCTCCTTAAAACTTATTGTAACAATTTTTACCCAAAAAGTAAAATTAAGCATAAAATTATAGTACCATAATAATGTGAAATAGTGTATAATATCAAGAAAGGAAAAGTAAAGATTAAAGGTGATGAAAAATTGATTGAAATTAAACACATTAATAAAATTTATAAAACTACAGGTTATGAACAAAAAGCCTTAGATGATGTCAGCGTCAATTTTCGAAGACATGAATTTGCCGCCATTTTAGGCCCATCTGGTTCTGGGAAAACAACCTTTTTAAATATCATTGGGGGCTTAGATACCTATACAAGTGGAGATATTATTGTAAATGAAATAAGCACCAAAAAATTTAAAGATCGGGATTGGGATTCTTACCGTAACCATCGCGTTGGTTTCATCTTTCAAAGCTATAATTTAATATCCCATCAAACAGTTTTAAAAAACGTTGAACTTGCCTTAACTTTATCCGGAATATCTAAAAATGAAAGAAAAAAAAGAGCCATAAATGCTTTAAAAGAAGTTGGATTAGAAAAACATATAAACAAAAAACCTAACCAATTATCAGGCGGCCAAATGCAAAGAGTAGCCATCGCAAGAGCCTTAATAAATAACCCTGAAATAATCCTTGCCGATGAACCAACTGGCGCGCTTGATTCTGATACATCCGTGCAAATCATGGAACTACTTAAAAAAATATCCGAAGACAAACTAGTAATAATGGTTACACATAACCCTGACCTAGCCCAAAAATATTCAAATAGGATAATTAATATTAAAGATGGCAAAATTGTTTCTGATTCCAATTATTATGATGGTAAAATAAACACCAAAGAAGATGAAAAAGAACAATTAAATAAAACCAAAAAAACCAAAATGTCTTTTTTAACTGCCTTATCTTTATCTTTTAACAACTTAATGACCAAAAAAGCTAGAACCGTTTTAGTGTCTGTTGCCGGCTCCATCGGAATAATTGGTATAGCGTTAATATTAGCGGTTTCAACCGGCTTTCAAAATTATGTCGATTATATTCAAGAAGACACATTAACATCATATCCCCTTGTTATAAGCCAAGAATCCGCGGACTTAACAAGCCTATTATTAAGTATGCGAAGCCAAAATGGTGAAACAAATAACTCTAACACCGTTAAAGAACAACAATACATTACCTCGATGTTATCATCAGTTAGTACCAATGACTTAAAAAGCTTTAAAAATTATATCGAAGTACATAATGATCAAATCAAAGATGACTTAAGTAATATTCAAAATTCCTACAGTGTTGATCCAAACATCTACACCATTGATGCCACAAATAAATTAGCAAGACTAAACCCTAGCAATTTATTCAGTGCTATGCTTGGAAGTGATAGCATCATGAATTCTTACTCATCAATGACTTCAATTTTCTCGCAGATAGTTGATAACCGAGAAGAAATAGAAAAAGATTATGACGTTTTAAAAGGCAGATGGCCAACTAATTATGATGAAATGATCATTGTTTTATCCGAACCAAATTCTATTTCTGATCTACTTGTTTATTCTTTAGGCCTTAGAGATACTGATGAACTTACCAAATTAGTTACTAGCATTATGAATGGCCAGTCAATTGATATTAATAATGAACCTATGACCCTTACTTATGAAGATTTGCTAAATGTTGACTTACGCTTAATCATGCCATCTGATACATATAAATATAATTCTAAATATAATGTTTATGAAGACATGTCTCAAGATGAAAATTACATGCAAGAGTTATATGATAAAGCCATGAAATTAAAAATTGTCGGTATTGTAAGTCCAAAAAGTGAGGTAACATCTATGGCCTTAAACCCTGGCGTTTTATATACATCAGACTTAACTAAGTATCTTATTGATTATGCTAAAGATACAGATATTGTTAAAAAACAATTAGAAAATGCTGATATTGATGTTTTCTCTGGTAATGAATTTGCTAATCAAAAAAATGATTTTGATTTTGAATTTTCTGACTTAGTTAAAATTGATAATGATAAACTTCAAAGTGCTTTTAATGTTAACATTGATCAAAAGCAACTAGAAGAGCAAACTAAAAATTATATGAATGAAATAAATAACTCTATTACAACGGATACAACTAAAGCTGCAGAATTGTTTAATACTAATTTAAGTACTTTTTCAAATGAAATATTTACTACCATCAAAAAAGAATTTTCGCAAAATGATATCGATAACATTGTTAATAGTTACTTAAAAGGTGCGAATGCTAAGTTAAAAGATATGGAAAATAAATATGTAGTTCCTTCAGAAACATTAAATACTACTTATCAAGGTTTATTAAAAGGATTACTTCAAAGTTATATCACCGCCTATAATGAATACATGCTTAAAATGAATCCTAAATATCCAGTTGACGAAAAAAATCCTAAAGCTACTATCGTAGATGAGTTAAAAACCCAAATTATTAAAGCTTACCTTGAAAATGTGGCTATAGTAAAAACCAAAGAAACAATGGCTAAAGCTATGACCGAAGCTTTAATGAAAAAAAACGTTTTAACTAAAGTAGGGGAGTTGACATCTAACTTAACTAATAAATTTGCTAATGCCTTTAACATTGATCAAGATAAAATTGCCTCTGCCTTTTCTTTAAACTTTAGTGAAGAAGAACTATCCAGGGTTGTAAATGCCATGATGAATAAAACCAAGACAACTCAAAAGTCTAACTTAATATCTTTAGGTTACCAAAACATTGAAGAACCAACCTATATGTCCTTTTACTTTAATAGTTTTGAAGGCAAAGAACACTTTCTATCATTTATAGATGAGTATAATCAAAATGCGGATCAAGAAAAAGAAATAAAATACTCCGATACAACAGGCATTTTAATGTCATCAGTTAAAACCATAGTCAATGCTGTAAGTTATGTCTTAATTGCATTTGTATCTATTTCTCTTGTCGTTTCTAGTATCATGATTGGTGTCATTACCTATATATCTGTATATGAAAGAACTAAAGAAATTGGTATTTTAAGAGCTATTGGAGCCTCTAAAGGGAATATATCTTCTATCTTTAATGCCGAGACATTTATAATTGGCCTTCTATCAGGTTTGTTTGGTATTGGCATAACATACACATTAATACCAATAATCAATAAAGTATTACATCACTTTACTGGTAATATCCCATTATCGGCAGCTTTAAGTATCAATAATGCGATTATCTTAGTTATTTTATCAATTATCTTAACTTTGATTGGTGGTTTAATACCAGCCAAAGCAGCATCTAAAAAAGATCCTGTGGAGGCTTTAAGAAGCGAATAACATTTTTCGCTTTTTTAATTTATTTACCCATGTTATAATAATGTTATGTGGAGGTAAAAAAATGAAAAAAATTAGCATGATATTATTAAGTTTCTTAGTTGTTGTATTACTTACAGGTTGTAGTGAAAATAAAATGGAGGAAAAAGAGCAAGAATTAGTTTGTACGACTACTGAAAATGAAGATGGCATGAATATTGAACAAGTAGTTTCAATGACTTATAAAAATGATAAACTAAACCATATGACCTTATCAGTTAAAACGGCAATTACTGATTCCACTATAAAAGAAAATTGGGACATGTTTAAAGAAACAATGGCCAAAGATAATGAAGAATTTAACAAAGATGGCGTTAGCTTAACTGTGAGTGTTAATGATCAAAACTACGAATATAATACAACTTTAGATATTGACATTCCAAACGCAAGCGACGAAATATTAAAAGAACAAGGCTTTGAAGGCTTAAAAGAAGATGAAAGCACTTTAGAAGAAAGTAAAGAAGCAGCCGAAAAAGATGGCGCGACTTGCGAGATAAAATAATATCAAACTTTGGTATTATTTTTTTTTATTGAAAAAAAATTAGCTAAGAGCGATAATATTAAAGAAGAAAGGACAGTATTATGCAAAAAATAATTGTAAAAGTTAATAATATGACTTGCTCAGCTTGCTCTAATCATGTTGAAAAATATTTAAAAAAACAACCTGGCATTATAGATGTAAGCGTAAATTTAGTTTTAGGCCAAGCCCTTATTTATTACGAAAATATCGATATAAAAACCATTGGTAAATATATTGATGAATCAGGATATAAATATGGTGGCATCTATGATGACCATGAAGAAAATAAAAAAGATAACAATAAAATTTACTTAATTTTCCTTGGCGTATTAATCATTTTTATTATGTATATTTCTATGGCCCCTATGTTTCATTTGCCAGTAATTCCATTTTTAAATATGATGAAGCATCCGATAAATTATGCTGTAACATTATTTATTCTTACTATTATTTATCTAATTTATGGCAAAGACATAATCATATCTGGCCTAAAAAATATAATTCATAGATCTCCTAATATGGATACACTAGTAACCATTGGCGTTTTAGTTAGCTTTTTATATAGCAGTGTAAACATGCTTTTAATTATCTTTGGAAAACCTGGTAATTTATATTTTGAATCTGTTTGCATGATTATTCTTTTTATCAAATTAGGTAGATACATTGATAAAAATAGCAAAGAAAAAACCAAAGAAGCTATTAAAGAATTAGTCCAAGTAACACCTGAGCATGCCTTAATAAAAACCAAAGACGGTGAAAAAGAAGTTACCATCGATGAAGTTCAAGTAAATGATATTTTAATTGCTAAACCCGGAATGAAAATCGCTGTTGATGGTAAAATTGTAAGTGGCTCTGCCCATTTTGATGAGTCTTTTATTACCGGTGAATCTAAACCAGTTAAAAAAAGTGTTGGTGAAAGTGTGATGGCGGGATCAATAAATTATGATGGAACCATCGAATACCAAGCTTTAAAAATTGGCCCCTTATCAACCATTTCTGAAATGGTTCACTTAGTTTTGGAAGCAAGTAACTCCAAAATGCCTATTTCTAAAATAGCCGATAAAGTAAGTTCTTATTTTGTCCCTATTATTTTAATAATCGCCTTTTTAACATTTATTATTTATATGTTTCTTACCTTTTCCTTAAATAGTAGTTTAATTCATATGGTAACTGTCTTACTTGTCGCTTGCCCTTGCGCTTTAGGTTTAGCTACACCTTTAGCCATCGTCGTTTCAATTGGTACATCTGCTAAAAAAAATATTTTAATAAAATCTAGTGAAACACTAGAAATTGCTTCTCATATTGATACAATCGTTTTTGATAAAACGGGAACATTAACTTATGGCAATTTACATGTTAGTAAATTATATAACTACTCAAATTTAAGCGATAAAAAGTTACTAAATATTGTGGCTAATGTTGAAAATAATTCTTCCCATCCAATAGCAAAATCATTTAATAAATACAATGTGGAAAAATTAAAAGTTACAAATTATCAAGAATTATCTGGCCAAGGAATTAAAGCTAAAATAGGTAATAAAAGTTATTCTTTAGGAAATAGTAAAATTCTAGAAAATATAAAAAACGAACACAAGCAAGATGAAAAAAAATTAGCAAATAATGGTAATAGTATTATTTATGTATTAGAAAATAATTCTATAATTGGTCTAATTGGGGTAAAAGATATAATTAGAAAAGAAGCCAAGCAAACAATACAGACTCTAAAAAAACTAGGCTACAATGTTGTTATGCTTACCGGTGATAATGAAAAAACAGCCCAAATGATTGGTGATGAACTTAAAATAAATAATATCATTGCCAATGTAATGCCTAAAGATAAAACAAAATATATCAAAGAATTACAAGCGAATAACCACAAAGTTGCCATGGTAGGTGATGGAATAAATGATGCTCCATCGCTCGCCACAGCAAATATTGGTATTAGTTTTAAAGGTAGTACAGACATAGCCAATAATTCTTCTGATGTTATCATCACCAATGATAATATAAACTGTCTTGTAACCTTTTTAAAAATTGGTCGTAAAACATTGCGCAACATAAAGCAAAATCTTTTTTGGGCCTTCTTTTACAATATATTGATGATCCCTCTTGCTATCGGTCTTTTCCAAAATATAGGTTTAGAAATAAACCCGATGATTGCAAGTGCAGCCATGATGTTATCTAGTTTATGTGTTGTATTTAATGCCCTAAGATTAAGAAATATATAAAATAACCCCAAAAGGTTACTTTTTTTCCAATGTTATTAACTTAATATTTTACAAATTGATGAATAGAGTTTTAGTAACTCTATTTTTTATATCGTGAAAAAGATAAACTCAAATTACTGCACGCAAAAAAAATTTTTATTATAAATGTAATTGTATTTAAAATGATTTTCTTTTGTTTATTGAATATTTATTTTTCTTGTTTTTATTTCTCGGATAATGTCTATCTTTCTTTATCGGAACAATATATTTTTGAATCTTTTTAATAAGGTTATCAAACATTTCAGTTTTCTTTTTATCATCATTTTCTAACATTATAATAATTAACGATTTTTTAACAAATCCAACAGCCATATTCATATTTATTTTAACCTCATTTTTATATTTTGTTTGATCTATATTTTTTATTGAATCATTAGCAAATGATTCAATAATATTAAAAACTAACATTTGAGAATATACATCTTGTTCTATAATTGTTTTAAAACTACTTGTAATTGTTTCTATTTTTAAACTTTCTTTAAGTAAATGATAATTTGTTTCTATTTCCCATCTTAATCTATATATTTCAATCATTGTATCATAATCAAATTTTTCTTTTTCTAAATTTGTAATTAAAATAATTTCTTCTCCATATTTGTTGTTAATTTTAACAACTCTTACTTTTATATCTTCTTTAGTTTTTTCCATAATTTCATAAAAATCTGGATAGTCTTTTTTTAAATATCTAATTCTATCATATTGATATGGTATAGTAATCATTTCATCTTTAGTAAGCATATTTTGAATGCCTTTTTTAAAATCACTCTTTTTTAATCTATATACAAACTTATCATCATTTTGTATAGAATAATATATATCTACTATACAAGGATATCCTCTATCTGCTGTTCTAATGATTGGATACTTTAAATTTAGTGACTTTATCGTTTTTAAATGTTCTTCTGCCATTTTTCTTTCTGAATAATCATATTGTTCTATAATCGTATCAATTATATAATGATTTAATATATCAAATATATTAGATACACTTGCTCTCGCAACACATTCCTTTTCATGGCATTTATTAAATTCATATCTAGTTGTTTTGGTATTCGGTATTTCAAAATCACTTCCATCTATTGCTGTTAATATATATCCATTAATTAACTTAACTTCATCGGAAAACTTATCGTAGAAATCTACAACGTTATTATGCATCATATCTAAATATATTTTTCCATCTAATTTCAATCTTTGCTTTAACACTGCTGGTGATGAAATATCTACCATATTTATTAATTTTGTAAAATCTTCTATTTCCATCTTGCTTGTTAGCCCTCTCTTATTTAATCCATAAAATACCACTTTATCAAATGTCATTTTTCTTTCCCTTGTAAAAAATATATTTGATTTTCTATATTGTTCTTTTACTTCCTTTGATAAAATATATTCTTTTATGTTTTTTACTATATATTTACTAAACACCTAATTACCACCTTTTTATACTTTCATTCTATCAAAAAAGATAGACTTTTTAAATTAAATCTATCTTTCCTTAAGTTAATAGCATTG
>CANQLN010000012.1 GCA_947624695.1 uncultured Bacilli bacterium | reverse complement strand
CACCTAGTAACGATGAATGGACCATGTCGCGGCATGATAGCAGTCGTGCGTGGTATGTCTATCCAGATGGCCATGTGGCCGACTACTATTTCAGCGGTGCGTATTCGGTTCGCCCAGTCTTTTATCTATCATCTGAGATCAAAATAATAGATGGTGATGGTTCAAGAGATAATCCATATATAATTAAAGATCCTAATCTTTTAACAGCAGAAGAAAAAATATTATTGAGTCCACAATTAGAAGATGAGCAACAAATGAAAGATAGAGGAGACACTCTTCGCCGTTTCCAAGGTCAAGTAACAACAAGTGGAGCAAGTATAACCAATGATGTAAATAACTATATCTGTTTTGGAACAGGAGTTAAAGCAACATGCACAGGAAATACCGATAAATATTTATATCGAATAATAGGAATAGATACCTCAAATAATGAATTAAAGATAATGAAACGAGAAGCATTAGATACAAGTCAGACATGGGGATCAGGATCCCCAACCTGGGCAGATAGTACTTTACAAAAAAATTTAAATGGAACACTATTCTTAAAAGCCCATAGTACATATGAATACATGCAAGAAGGAGAAACAGAAACAGCCTGGACAAAATTAATATCACCGCATGACTGGGGTTATGGAGATGTACCAAATGACAGTTCAGGATTTGATTCATCAACAACAAGTATTCAAGCATATCAAAATGAACAAACAGCCATCAAAAGTGGAAGTAATCACGGAACACTAAACGAAACAAAAATAGGATTAATATATGCGAGTGATTATTATTTATCGGGCGGAAATAGTTTAATGTGTCATTGTAGTTCAAGCTCATATAGCGAATGTAAAAAAAGCTGGATGCACTTAAGTAATAATGATACATCAAGTTTAAGTACTACAGGAAGTAATCCACCAACAACATTTGATTGGACCATATCGCGGCTTGATAGCAAGTATGCGTGGCTTGTCGATGGTGTTGGCAGTATGGAGCCCCTCAACTTCGGCTCTGCGTATTCGGTTCGCCCGGTCTTCTATCTTAAGTCCGGGTTAAAATTATCTGGTGAAGGAATACTTGAAAGTCCATTTATAATTGAGGGTGTTAAAGAATAAATTATAAGTTTAAAAGTTGCTACTTTCGTAGTGGCTTTTTTCTTTAGTTTAATCTTTACAAAATAGAGATAAAGTGTTAAGATAACAAACGTATTTTTAAGGGGGATTTAGATGGAATTTGCAGAGGAATTAAAAGCGGAATTGTTTAAACAATTTCCTAGTTTGGAACAAGAATATAATACTAATAAAGATGTGCAAAGAAACTTTATTAAACTTTGTTATGCTTTAATGCATTTGGAATTAAAAAGTACGAGTCCTTTTTTAGAAAGAGACTTTGTATTTTTAAGAAAAAGATTTGGTATTTTACCCAGTGGAGCTAAATTATATGCTGTTGTCGGAAGAGAATTAGGTTATAACGAAGCGCAATCTTATATGGAAAAGAAAATAATTTTTGAAAAAATTCAACATGTTATTTTGTATGGTATTTATGTACCAGATGAATATTTATGTTTTAAAAGATCTAAAGAATATCAAGAATATGCTAATTTAGATATGCAATTAAGAAAAGTCTTTTATAAACAATTTTTTGATTATATTAATGGATTAGCAACAGAAGAGGCAGTAGAAGAGTCTAAAAGAAGTAGATAGATATGGAAGAGAAAATATATATTGCTTTAAGAGATGAAATGTTTTCTTTATATCCCGATTTAAAAGTTATATTTAATGAAAGAATAGAAAATGTTTTTCGAAAATTTACTGCTATTTTAGTTAATGAAAAAATAAATAAAACGGATAAATTTAGTGCGGAAGAATTATTAGTTTTAAGAAAGCGTTTAGGAGTTTTTGATAAACGAATTGTTCCTTATGATGAGATAGCTTTATGGATGCATAAAAGAAGATATGTTATTTTAGAAATTAAAAATAAAGCTTTAAAAAAATTAGATAAATTAATTTATTCTTTTATTCATGTTAAAGGATGTCAAAAGATGACTCCTAGTCTTTTAAATGCTCCTTTGAAATCAACTATTTTTGACTTTAAACCTATTGTTTTAGAATTATTAGAACTAGAGGGTATTAATACTTTTGGAAAATTAATTAATATGTCCACTAAAGAAATATATGCCATTTATAATATTAGTGATGCCCGGGGAAAAGAAATAATTGATTATGTCCATTTTTTAGGGTATTCTTTTCGTGATGAATTAATAGAAAGTGATTTAGATGCTACGAGATATACCTTATTAGATGATTTAAATTTGTCTTCTAATTTAAGCAAACTTTTACGTAATTGGAAAATATATACAGTTAATGATTTCATGACTAAAGATATTAATAATTTTAGATTAAGAAAAAATGTAGGTGTTAAAACTTATGAAGAATTAAGAGGTCTTTATATAAGATGTGCATCTATATTAAGAAAAGAGAGAGATAAAGAATTAAGTCCTTCACCATCTATTCCTATTAGAGAGACTATTTTGAGTAAGCAGTTTAGGACTTATGCTACCTTAGAAAGTCAAATTAAAACTTTAGGAAAAAGAAGAAGTAAATTAGTTGAAAGAAATGCAGAATTAGATTTAGAAATTAATGAGACTATTAGAAAATTAGAAGAAACTAAAATAAAAATAGGAGGAAGGTAACAGTTGTTACCATAATAGATTATGAATGATAAATTATTAAAAGAAGTAATTATAGAAAACAATATATTACAAAAATATAAAGATGATTTAGAAAAACAAAATAAGGATTTAGAAAAATTAATTGAGTTAAAAGAGAAGTATTTAAATTATTTAAAAAACGTTTTAAAGACTAGTGAAAGTAAATAGTAAAGTGTTATAATAAGTTTAATGAAGGAGGCCTAGAAATGATTAATAAAGTAATATTTGAAAAATTGAGAGAAATTTTAAAAGAGACAAGTGATAATAGTGTATCTTTTGGGTGTTCTAATCCTAGAGCAATAACTTCCAAAGATATAGAGATATTTAAAATGGCTATTGATACTTTTAAAGAATTAAAGAAAGCTTATATAGCGAAAGTAGTAAACCGAGATGAAGATCGTAAATATTTAAGAGAAGTTAGTTCTTTATTACTTCAATTTAATAGTAATGTTGATAAAATGTTAAAAAAAGATTCTTTAAGATTTAAAATTCAAAGAGATTTAACTATTAAAGATCCTTTAAAAATATTTGAATCTTTTAGTAAGGCTATTGATAATGAAGAATTTGTTTGTAGAAGATTTGAATTAGTAGCTAATAATAGAAAAGAAAAAAGTCCTGCTTATCTAATTGGGGATGCAAGTATTTTAGATGTTCTTAAAGATAATAGTTTTATTTCCGAAGGAGAACTTAAAGTATTAATAAATAAATTAAAATATAGTAAAAAATCTTATGCTTTTTATAGCGAATGTGAATTTGTTAATTTTTGGACATTATTTACTCGTCATTTTGATGGGCCTCATAATATTTGGTATGAAAAACAAGATGATGAATTAGGCAAAGTAATTGATAATTTTACTAATTTAGCTATTAGTAATGGTAATGATATTGATGATATAACAAAAATTGATATGGCAGAAGCCATTAGAGTAAGAAAACCGGATTTAGGGCCAACGGAATTAGAATTAAAATATATAGTAAATAATTCTAAAGAAGGTTTGATTGATGAATTAGTAAAATCATTCTTGAATCATGGTTTTAAAATAATAAATATGGTTAATAAAGAAAATAAAGATGTTTATTATGATACTCCTGATTTGAGATTAATGAAAAGTGGCTCAGTTCTTAGATTAAGAAGTATAAAAAGTATTGATGGAGAAAGATATATAGGAACTTATAAGAAACCTTTAAAAAGTGAGGGAGCTTATCATAAAAGAAATGAATATAATGTTGATTTAGATAGTCCTACTTGGGAAAATTTACAAAGTTTATTACAAGAGCAAGTGAATTTTTCATTAAATTATACGCCAGTTTTAAATGATTCTGTTGTGAGAAATGATATCTATTTAGAAAAAGATGGAATTACATATGCTTTATCAATCGATAATATAGAGTATATTGGTGAAAAAGAAACTTACAATGAAGTAATGGTTGAAGTAGAACTTAAAACTAAAGATAAAGATGGTCGTTCTCTAGATACTATTCATGATTTCTTAACAAGAGATGTGGCAGGATTATCTTTAATTAAAGAAGGAAAGTATCAAAGAGGAATGAGATATACTTCATCTAAAGTTAAAGATTTAAAATTAACTCCTGATGCTTAAAGCGTTCAATTAAATTTGAACGTTTTTATATTCCAAAAAGTGTGGGGTTGAAATTTCAAAATGCGTGGGAATGAAAATTCAAAAAGTGACGGGCTGAAAACGCAAAAAGTGAGAGATTATAATTGCAAAATTATTTAATATAGATTATATTAAAATTAATTAAAGGAGTGTTGCTAATGGAGAATCCTAATTATAAAAATAGAATTGTGGATGAAAAAATTGATAAATATTTAAAATTGTTTGGAGCAATCGTCATTGAAGGGCCTAAATATTGTGGTAAAACTTGGGCGGCTCGTAAATATGTTAAGAGTGAAACTTTACTCTATACTAATACAGGAGAAGATTCTAATGAAGTGGAATTAGCTAAAATATCTCCTAAAATTGTTTTAGAAGGAGAAAAGCCAAAATTAATTGATGAATGGCAAGAGGCTCCAAATTTATGGGATTACATAAGAAATGAAATTGACCGTGAAGGTTTAAAAGGTCAATATATTTTAACTGGTAGTAGTACTCCCAGAGAAAAGAAGATTCATCATAGTGGAGCGGGAAGATTTGGCAAAATTACTTTGAGACCGATGTCTTTATATGAATCAGGCGATTCTTCTGGTAAAGTATCATTAAAAGATATTTGTGAAGGTAAAAAAATTGAAATTAGAACAGGGGAAGTAGATTTAAAAAATATAGCTAAATTAATAATAAGGGGAGGATGGCCCGGCAATTTAGGTTATGATTCCGCTGAAGCTAAAATAATGGTCAAAGAGTATTTAAATATTATTATTGATGATGATTTAAACCGTTTAGATGGTATAAAAAGAGATAAGCATAAAATAAAATTGTTATTGAAATCTTTAGCTAGAAATGAAAGTACAACAGTTACTAATAATACAATTAAAAAAGATATTAAAGAGAAAGATAATGAAGATATTGATGTGGGAACTGTTTCTTCTTATATTAATGCTTTAGATAGATTATTTTTACTTGATAATGATGAACCATTTTCAGTTAATATTCGTTCTAAAGTTAGAGTAAAGCAAAGTGAGAAAAGACATTTTGTTGATCCTTCTTTAGCAGCTTCTATACTTAACTTAAGTGAAGAAAAATTGATTAGTGATTTAAAAACTTTTGGCTTTTTATTTGAGGCATTAGTGGAAAGAGATTTAAAAATATATGCTGATTCTTTTGATGCAAAATGTTATCATTATCAAGATTATTTAAATAGAGAAATTGATAGTGTTATAGAACTTGAAGATGGTGAATGGTGCGCATTTGAAATAAAATTAGGAGTCAATCAAATAGAAGAAGCCGCCAATAAGTTGATAAATTTTAAAAATTCATTACTTCATGACAAAGGAAAAGTTCCTCGAGTTTTATGTGTAATTTGTGCTATGACAAATAGTGCCTACATAAGACCAGACGGTGTTTATGTAGTGCCACTAACAGCTTTAAAAAATTAAAGTAAAGAAAGAATTTGGGAATATTCTTTCTTTTTTCTAGTGCTATTTAGTTTTATGTGTTAAAATAGTAAGTAGTGAGTGTTAAAAATTAGAGGTGTTTTTTATGGCTAAAGTAATTTCATTAGTTAATCAAAAAGGAGGAGTTGGAAAGACCACTACGAGTATCAATTTAGCAGCGGCCTTAGGTAAAGAAGACAAGAAAGTTTTGCTAATTGATTTAGACCCCCAAAGTAATGCTACTACGGGTCTAGGTTTAACTTCATCTGATTTTGAACATGATATTTATGAAGTTATTACGGGTAAATGCTCTATTGAAGAGAGCATTATTAAAACCGAATTTGAAAATTTAGCCATTATCCCATCAACTTTAAATTTAGCCGGAGTTGATGTGGAATTTGTTAAAAGAATGTTAGATGATCAAACATTCCATCAAAATGAGCAATTAAAAAAAGCCATTAATGATGTAAGAGGAGCTTTTGATTATATTATAATCGATTGCCAACCTTCTTTAGGACTGGGAACAATGAATGCTCTAGTTGCTAGTGATTCCGTTATTATTCCCGTTCAATGTGAATTTTTTGCTCTTGAAGGAATTACTCAACTTTTAAATTCCATTATTATGGTGCAATCTAGTATGAATCCAAATTTAAGAATTGAGGGTGTTTTACTTACCATGCTTGATGGTAGAACTAACATCGGTTTAGAAGTTATTGAAGAAATTAGAAAATATTTTAAAGATAAAGTATTTAACACAATTATTCCCAGACTAGTAAGATTAGTGGAAGCTCCCAGCCATGGTAAACCAATAAATGAATATGATCCTACTAGTAGAGCAACTGAAGCTTATCATAATTTAGCAAAGGAAGTGATTGAGCGTAATGGAGACTAAGAAAAAGGCATTAGGTAGAGGATTAGAGCAACTATTTACTAATAACAATGTTATTGATTTTGACAACTTTGAAAAAGAAATTGTTAAAGAAAGTAAAAATGATGTTGTTAATATTAAAGTTGAAGAAATTAGAAGGAATCCTTACCAACCTCGAACTAACTTTAATGAAGAAAGCCTACAAGAATTAGCGGCTTCTATTAAAGAGTATGGGGTAGTGCAACCAATTTTAATTAAACAAAGTATTAAAGGTTATGAATTAATCGCAGGTGAAAGAAGACTTAGAGCTTCTAAATTAGCTGGTTTAAAAGAAATACCGGCCATTATTAAAGATTTTACTGATCAAGAAATGATGGAAATAGCTTTGCTGGAAAATATTCAAAGAGAAGATTTGAATGCGATTGATGAAGCTAAAAGTGTTTTAAATATTCTTAATTTAAGAGGAATGACCCAAGAAGAATTTGCGAATAAATTTGGGAAAAGTAGAAGTTATATAACTAATTTATTAGGGCTTTTGAAATTACCAGAACCCGTGCAAAAAATGTTAATAAATAAAGAGATTTCAACATCGCATGGAAGGGCTTTAAGTAAATTAGAAGATGAAAACCAAATAATTGATTTAGCGAAAAGAATAGTTAATGAAAACTTAAATGTTCGCGATATTGAGAAAATTGTTAGTGGTAAAGAAATTATTAAGAGAAAACCTTTAAGAGAAAAGATAACTAATCCTAAATATGAGATGTATGAAAGAGTTATCAGTGATAAAGTAGGAAATAAAGTTAAAATAAATAAAAATAAAGTGGAAATTACTTTTGATTCTCTTAAAGATTTAGAAAGAATAATGGAAATTTTAAATATTTCTATTGGTGAAGAATAATGGATAAAGATTTTTCTCTAAATGATGAAGTTATTATGCGGAAGAACCATGCTTGTGGAACTAATTTATGGACGATAACAAGAGTGGGAGTTGATGTTAAAATTAAGTGTAATAACTGTGGGAGAGAAATAATGATGGATAGATTAGAGTTTCAAAAGAAACTAAAGAAGGTGCTTAAAGATGAGAAGAAGAGCTAGAAAAAATAGAGGTGGATTACATCCACTGATGATGTATGTTGTCCTTATTGCGATAACTATTGTTTTAAGTGGCATACTTCATTTATTAGATGTTCAAGCAACTTATTATCATATTAATAATATTACTTCTGATATAACTCCAGTGACTGAATTAGTTAAGTCTTTATTTTCTTTAAGTGGTATAAAGTATATTTTTACGAATACAGTAGCTAATTTTGCTAATTTTACCGTTTTATCTAATTTAATAATTCTTTTAATGGGAATTAGTATCATGGACAAAAGTGGCTTTTTACAAACAGCCATTACTTTAACAACGAAAAGATTAAAGAAAAAGACCGTTACTTTCTTTTTTGTCTTCTTTTGTGTTATAGCCAGTTTATTTGGTGACTTATCTTATTTAATCTTTATTCCTTTAGGAGCGTTGCTTTTCTATTATGGAAAAAGAAATCCAGCGATTGGAATAATTTGTTCTTTTGCCGCTTTATCTTGTGGTAATGCCATTAATATGTTCTTTACTAGTTCGGATTCAGCTTTATCAACTTATACTAATTTAGTATCTTCCACTATTGATTCTGTTCATACTGTTAATGGCCTATCTTTCTTTATCATTATGACAGTAGCGGTTTTATTAGTTTCTTATATTATTACGGTTATTACTGAAAATATAATTGTTAAGAAATTACCTAAATATGAATTTACCGAAAGTGAACTTGAAGAAGATATTGTTACAAAAGATGAAAAAAAGGGCATGATTTATGCTTGTTCTAGTGCCTTTATTTACTTAATAATTTTTATTTATAGTATTATTCCTGGTTTACCTTTAAGTGGAGCTTTACTTGATTATAGTCAAACGGCTTATATCGATAAATTATTTAGTGTTAATTCTTTCTTTAGTAATGGTTTTGTCTTCATTGTTACTTTATTATTCATTATCTTAGGCTTATTCTATGGTATTGGGGTTAAAACAATTAAAAACCATGAAGACTTCTGTGATAATTTTGGTCATTCTTTAGATGGTATTGGAAATATGTTAGTTATGATATTCTTAGCCTCTATATTTATCAGTATTTTAAAACAAACGAATATTGGTAATGTTATTGTAGCTTTTATGAGTGATATAATTACTAAAAGTGGGTTTACTGGTTTTCCATTAATCATATTAGCTTTCCTTGGGGTAATGATTTCCACGATTGTGGTGCCATCTAGTACCATTAAATGGTCAATGTTATCATCTACCATGGTGCCATTATTTATGCAAAACGGCATGACCCCTGCCTTTGCCCAAATTGTCTTTCGTTTTGCTGAAGCTGGAGTTATGAATATTACGCCCGTTTTAGCTTATTTCATTGTTTATTTAGCTTTTTTAGAAAAATATAATCAAAGAGAAGAAAAAATTCATTTAGTTGAGTCCATTAAGTATCAACTTCCTTATACAATCGTTATTAGTTTAACACTACTCGTTTTAGTTATTGTCTGGTATGTTATTGGTATACCACTTGGAATAGGTACTAATCCAACTATGTAGGAGGTAATTATGAGTTTACAAGCAGGCATTGTTGGTTTACCAAATGTTGGTAAGTCAACCTTATTTAACGCAATTACAAAGAAACATATTTTAGCCGCTAACTATCCGTTTGCGACGATTGAACCTAATGTGGGTGTTGTAGTGGTTCCCGATACAAGGCTCGATTATTTAGTAAGTCTATATAATCCTAAAAGTGTCGTACCGACAACTTTTGAATTTATTGATATTGCAGGTCTTGTGAGTGGGGCTTCAACAGGTGAAGGCTTAGGAAATAAATTTTTATCACATATAAGAGAAGTTGATGCCATTGTCGAAGTGGTGAGATGCTTTGATGATGAAAATATTACCCATGTTGAGGGTAAAACGGATCCTATTCGTGATGTTGAAATAATTAATACCGAATTAATTTTATCGGATTTAGAAATTGTGGCTAATCGTCTTGGTAAAATAGAGAAAAAAGCCGAAACAACAAAAGATAAAGAAGCTTTAAAAGAGGTAAGTGTTTTAAAAAGAATTAAAGATAGTCTAGAAAAAAGCATTCCGGTAAGATTACTTGAATTTAGCGAAGATGAAATTGATATAATTAAGAATTTTAATTTAATTACTTTTAAAAAAATTATTTATGTTGCTAATGTATCAGAAGAGAGTGCTTCCGTGGGCGATAATGAATATTCTCGAACATTAAAAGAATATGCGGCGAAAGAAAAAGCTAGTGTGGTGGTAATGTGTGCCAAACTAGAAAGTGATTTGGCAGATTATCCCGATGCAGAAAAAGAAGCCTTTTTAAAAGACTTAGGGATTGCCAATAGTGGCTTAGATAAATTAATCTTTGCTACTTATGATTTATTAGGTCTTGCGACATTTTTTACCTCAGGACCCGATGAATGTCGCGCTTGGACTTTTAGAAAAGGAATGAAAGCTCCTAAATGTGCGGGCATAATTCATAGCGATTTCGAAAGAGGATTTATTAAAGCGGAAGTTATGAGCTTTGATGATTTAAAAGAATTAGGTAGTGAACTTAAAGTGAAAGAAGCCGGTCGTCTAAGACTGGAAGGAAAAGATTATGAAGTAATGGATGGCGACATTTGTTACTTTAGATTTAATGTTTAGAAAGGGGAATTATAATGGCTAAAAGTATGGTAAATGATATTATTGAACGAATTACAGAAATAATTAATTTAAGTGAAAGGAAAGAAAAAGAGTTAGTAAGTTCGGGCAGCGAAGAAGTCTTAACCGAAGAATATTTAGGTTATTATATTCTGAAGGAATACTTAAAAGAATTTAAAGATTTATGTGATGCAGAGAGAACTATTTTAATTTTTCAAAACACGGCGGCTCCTTTAGCTTTAAATAAAAAATTAATTGATAAATGTGATGCGGTAATTGCCGCCCAAGAAGAAAATGCTGCCTTATATGAAGAGTTAAAGAATCTTCTTATGAATGCTCTTGGTAAGAGTTTAGAAGAATTAACGGAAATAAATGGGTATTATATTGAAAGAAAAAGTTTGCCTAAGTTTCATGAATTGGACCATAAATTAAAATTTACTAATGCCATTAATTATACTTCTGAAGAAGTTACAGAACAATTAAACCATGCCGCCATCAATAATCCGGCCGCACGGAAAAGAAGAATTGACCGATACCGGGTTGTTAATAAAATTATTAGTTTTGATGCTTATAAAAATAAAGGAAATCTTTCTTTAGGAATGGCTAATATACGGCAAGATTTACTTAATTCTAAACATTTAGAAATAGTTTGTCTTGGTTTATTTGGGCATTTAGACTTAGATGGGGTTAGAAGTTTAGGCTATATTTACCCAGAAAAAGAATATACCGAATTATTAAGTGAACTTTCCACTTGGGGTTTTTTTGAACCAGAAGAATTACTTAATTTAAAAGATAATCATTCGATTGTGGAAAATCCTAAATTAACGGAGATTATTGGGCAACTTGCTTTACAAAAAGATTTAACTTTTGCAGGTATATATGAATTTAGAAATATTGAAGGAATTGGTATGGAAGGCGTTAAAACCATGATTAATATTCTTCATATGATTAAAGCTTTATCGGATGAAGAATATCGGAAATTTACAACTTTTGAAATATCAAGAGAATTAGGAGTACCTTTTAATACCTTTAAAAGTCCGGAAGAAGAAGTTAATCCAGAATTTATGAAAGCCTTGATGGCTTATGCGGAAAGTATGGGCTTAGGAAAGACCAAAGAAGAAATTTTACAAAATTTACAAAATACTTCTTTAGAAAATCCAGAACTTAAAAATGGAACCAGTTTATAGCTGGTTTTTCATATTTTGAAGTCATTTTAATATAAATAAATTAAGGCATTTAATTGTTTACAATTAAAGTTATTTTTGGTATACTATATGGCGAGTAAATTGATTACTCCTTGCTTTTTTATAAAAGCCAAAAGACCATAAGGAGGTGGAAAGATGACTAATTATGAAATTATGTTTATTGTCAAAGCAACTTTAGATGATGCAGCATTAAATAATGTTGTTAAAGAAACACAAAAATTAATTACTGACAATAAGTCAAAAGTTATCGAATTCAAGGATATGGGTAGAAAAAAACTTGCTTATCCAATTAACAAGGAAGTTAGTGGTTTTTACTATTTAATGAATGTAGAAGCTACTCATGAAGTAATCCGGGAATTTGATCGTAAACTTCGTATTAATGAAAATATTTTAAGACATTTAATCTTAAAAAAAGAAAGCGAGTAGATCATGAATAAAGTATTATTAGTAGGAAGACTAACAAGAGATCCAGAGTTAAGAACTACACCAAGTGGCATGGCTGTAACAAGATTTACCCTTGCTGTTTCCCAAAATTTTACCAATAAAAATGGGGAAAGAGGTGCGGACTTTATAAATTGTAGTGCTTGGGGAAGACAAGCTGATAATATTTCAAAATATTGTCATAAAGGTTCATTAGTATCAGCAGAAGGTCGTATTAGAACCGGAAGCTATGATGCTCAAGATGGTACCAAAAGATATACAACGGAAGTTGTATGTGATATGGTTAACTTCTTAAGTTCTAAAAATAGTACTGATGGGGCTTCTTCTAATAGAGAAGTATCACCAATGCCTAATGACGATGTTATTCCGGACATGAATTTAGAAAGTGCGGACTTAACGGAAGATCCTTTTAAGAGTTTTGGCGAAGAAATTACTTTAAGTAGTGATGATCTACCATTCTAATTGAAGGAGGGAAAATATAATGGCTGAATTTTATCGTAAGAAAAAGAAAATATGTCAAATGTGCGCTGGTAAAAGTGTTGATTATAAAGATGTTATGATTATTAACAAATATATAAATGAAAAAGGTAAAATATTACCTAGACGAGTAACTGGTGCTTGTGCTAAACATCAAAGACATATTGCTGAACAAGTTAAATATGCAAGATTTATGGCTTTAATACCATATGTTAAATAATTTAATTCACAATTTATTTTGTGAATTTTTTTTAACTAAAAATCGTTAAACTTACCACATTTGATGCCAATTCCTATAGATTTGGCAAAAAAGTTTTAAAAATTAACAAAAAAGGCCTTTTAAAAAAAGGAAATCACCCTCAAAACGACTATATATATAAGTGAAAGGGTGAAATAGATGAAAAAAATAAATTATCAATTTTTTTATTACATCATTAAAGAAATGAGGCATAATAATTTAATTACTGAAAATGCTTTAGCAAAAGATTTGCATGTTTCCGAAAGGACGATTAGAAGGTATATTAAAATTTTGAAAGATAATAAAGTAATCTTTCTAGAAGGATATGGTGAAAAAAGAGTCTGGGTAGTAAATGAGAAATTATTTAAAGATAATTTACTTAAATAGCAGTTACATGGTATAATATAAGAGACATTTTAGAGGAGGAAATATGAAAGTTATTTTACTTAAAGATGTTAAGGGGAAGGGTAAAAAAGACGATATTATTGAGGTATCGGATGGTTATGGTAATAATTATTTAATTAAGAATAAATTAGGAGTTTCTTATACTAAAGGTAGTAAAGAAGTTTTAGATAAAGAAATAAAATTAAGAAAAGAAGAAGAAGACACTTTAGTAAAAAGTTTAGAAGAAATAAAGAAAAAATTAGAAGATAAGACCTTTAGTTTTAAAGTTAAAACGGGATCTCAAGATAAAGTGTTTGGAAATATTTCTACGAAACAAATAAGTGATGAACTAAAGAAAAAGGGTTTTGATATTGATAAGAAAAATATTAACACATTTGGTAATATCGATTCTTTAGGAATTCATAAAGTGGAAGTTACCTTGCATAAGAAAGTAAAATTTAATATAAATATTGAAGTAACAAAGTAGGTGAAAAAAATGGCTAGAGTAATGCCTTCAAATAAAGAAGCTGAGATGAGTGTTTTAGGTGTAGCGTTCATTGATAATAGTTTAGTAGATACAATTACAGAAGAAATAAACTCTGATATGTTTTTTGATGAGAGAAATAAATATTTATTCGAAGCCATTAAAGAACTACATGATAATAACATTCCGATTGATGCAGGAATGATTAAAGAAGAATTAGATAAAAAGAAAAGATTAAATGCCATTGGGGGTCTTCCATATATTAGCGAAGTAATAGACTCAGTTATTACGACGGCTAATTTAAGTTATTATTTAAATATCATTAAAGAACATGCTACCAGAAGAAATTTAATTAATACGGCAACAGAGATAATTAATGAAGCTTATGATGAAGAAAATATTACGAATGTTTTAGATGATGCCGAAAAGAATATTTTAAATGTGGTTAAAACTAGAACAGTTAAAGACTTTGTCCCTATTCATGAAATACTTAGAAGAGCCCAAGAAAAATTAGAAGAACTAGCGAGAACTAAAAAATTAATAACGGGCTTAGAAACGGGATTTTATGATTTTGACCGCATAACAACGGGTTTTCAACCTGGTGAATTAATTATTTTAGCGGCTCGTCCTGGTATGGGAAAAACTGCCCTAGCTTTAAATATGGCAACTTATGCCGCAAGAACTACGGATAAAGCAGTAGCCATATTCAACTTAGAGATGCCCGCCGAACAATTAGTTAATCGAATTATTAGTGCTCAAGGAGGCATCGATAGTTATAAACTCCAAACCGGAGCCATGCAAGAAAGAGATTGGAAAAGATATAATGAAGCTATGAATAATTTAGCGGATACGAATCTTTATATTGAAGATAATTCGGGGATAACTATTTCGGAAATAAAGGCTAAATGTCGAAGATTATATAACATGCCTAAAGGCTTAGGTCTAGTTGTTATCGATTACTTACAATTAGTAACAACTGGTAATAAGAGAGTGGAGTCAAGACAAGTAGAAGTATCAGAAATAAGCCGTAATTTAAAAACAATGGCTTTAGAATTTAATGTTCCGATTATTGCTTGTGCTCAACTATCAAGAAATGCTGAAAGACGGGAAAGTAATATGCCAATGCTTGCCGATTTAAGAGAGTCAGGTTCTATTGAACAAGATGCCGATATTGTTTTATTTATTAATAGAAAAGACTATTATGAAGCAAAAAAAGATCAAAGTGAAAAAATTGTTCCTGCCGAACTTGTCATTGCTAAACACAGGAAAGGTTCTTTAGGAACAGTTGATTTATTGTTTGAGTTAAATATGAGTGCTTTTCGAAATGTGGCTCATGAAAATAAGGATGAAGATTAATGAAAATAAGTGAAAAAATAATTACGGAAATGCTTTGTTTAATTGTTATCTTTTTATTCTTTTTATTTAATAGTGTTCATGTTGTTAATAACCCTATTAATAAAATGTATAATGTTTATTTAGATGGCGAAGTAATAGGAAGTATTAAAGATAAAGATGCTTTATATAAATTAATTGATGAAAGACAACAAGTAATTAAAGATAAATATCATGTTAATAATGTTTACCCTCCAAATGGTCTTCAAATAGTGGAGGAATATTCTTACAATCCCAAAATTTCCGATTTAAATGAAATTTATAATAAGATTGAAGAAACACAAGATTTTACCATTTATGGTTATGAAGTCCAAGTATCAGCTTATAATGAACATGAAGCTTTTACTTTTAATATTTTAGATAAAGATATTTTAAAAGAAGCGATTGAAAAATTTGTGTTAGCTTTTGTAAGTGAAGAAGATTATGAAGATTATATTAATGGAACTCAAGAAGAGTTAGATGATATAGGGTTAACTTATGAAGATATGGACATATTAGAAGATATATCAATAAGAGAAAGATATATTAGTATAAATGATAAAATATATGAAGATAGTGACTCATTAGCTCAAGAATTATTATTTGGCTTTGATTATGATGAACAT
>CANQLN010000011.1 GCA_947624695.1 uncultured Bacilli bacterium | reverse complement strand
ATTATTACTTATCAGCTCAAAACATAAAATGCTATAATATTAATTCATATAGCGAATGTAAAAAAAGTTGGATGCACTTAAGTAATAATGATACATCAAGCTTAAGTAAAGCAGCCCCACCTAGTGACAATGACTGGACCATGTCGCGGACTAGCAGCAGCTATGCGTGGCGTGTCCGTAGTGATGGCGCTGTGTACAACTATAGCTTCAGCGATGCGCGTTCGGTTCGCCCAGTCTTCTATCTTAAGTCCGGGTTAAATATATCTGGGACAGGTACTCTATCTAATCCATTTGTAATCGAGGGTGTTGAAGAATAATATTTTAAGTACTAACTTGAGAATTAACTCTCAAGTTTTTCTTTGTGATATAGCATAAATTAAGGGTAAACTAAGATGAATAGCAAGGGCGATTTATTTACATTTTAACTGGTTTTTGATATGATATATATAAGTATAGGGGAATAGATATGATACTAAGAAGGCCTTATGCATTTTTAATTAAACATTTTAGATTAATTAACTTCTTACTTGCTATATTCACAGGTTATATTGCTTATTTAACTTATAATATAGTGGCTTTTTTTAGTGAGTATATTTCTAATGGTTATACAGGTAATTTTTATGAAGGTTTTTATACTGAATATATTCCTTTATCATTTTATGTAGCTTTAATATTAATTTGTTTTCTTTTGATATTATTATGTGCTTTATTTTTATATAAAAAAAAGAACAATAAAGTTTATATTGCTTCTTTAATCTATTATATCTTAGCCTTTACTTTAGTTGCGATTGTTAAAAATGAAATGATTACCATGGAAAGTGGAGTAATCACAGCGGAAGCCGCTAGAGCTTTCCGCGATATTTCTTTAATTATAATGATTCCCCAAGTAGTCTTTTTAATCTTCTTTTTAATGTATGGCTTTGGATTTAATTTTAGTAAATTTAATTTTCAACAAGATTTAAAAGATTTACAAATATCGGAAGAAGATAATGAAGAAGTTGAAATAACGATTAAGAAAGATAATGTTAAACTTCAAAGAAATTTTCGAAGATTTATAAGAGAGTTTAGATATTATATTAAAGAAAATAAATTTTTCTTTGTTGTGGCTTGTTTAGTTTTAGCAGTCTTAGTTGGCTATGGAATATATTTAACTCTTCCGGAAATTGTTGATTCTAAATATATTCAAGGAGAAACATTTAATTATGAAAATTTTACTTATCGCATTGAAGATAGTATTATTACTAATTTAGATTATAATGGTAATTATTTAAAAGATAATAAATATTATTTAGTAGCAAAATTGTATGTTAAAAATAATTCTGTTTTATCTGAAACTTTAAATATTAATAATTTTCGTTTAGAAGTAGGAAAGGATTATTATTATCCTGTAACAGATCGAGGAAGTTATTTTATTGATTATGCTAAAAACTTTACAGGTACTAATTTAAAAAGAGAATCAGAAAATACTTTTTCTTTAATTTATGAGATTGGTTCTAAAGATGTTCGGAAAACTTATCGAATTAAAATTAATAATGGTTCAGCTTTTTCGGATAAAACTTGGATTGGAAAATTTAATTATGTCACTATAACTCCCGTTATTGTAGATAAAATTATGAGTGAAGGAGAATATGAAGTTGGAAAAGAAATAAACTTTAGTAACTCATATTTAAAAAATACGACTTTTACAGTAACTGATTATAGTATTGAAAATAGATATTATTATACCTATAAACATTGTCTTCGTTTAGATGAATGTGAAACTTATCAAAATATGATTAATTTGGGTTATCAATCTCAAGATAAAAGTTTATTAATCTTAGGATATGATTTTAAAATGGATGAAACTATTCCTTTTTATACAAATGCTGCTGATGTTACTACTTTTGCCTCTACTTTCTTTAAAATAAGATATAGTTATGAAGATGAAAATATTTTAGAGGCAGTTGAAAACGTTACCCCAAGTAGCGATAAGTCTAAATTAGTTTTTATAGTGAATAGAAAAGTAAGAGAGGCTAATCATTTATGGTTATCTATCATTATTCGGAATAAAGAATATTTAGTTAAGTTAAAATAATTATTTAAGATTTTTAAATAATTCATCTGGAAGATCTTTATTTTTTAAAAGATAATGATAATAGTTATATAATATTTTTTCATAGCTATCAATTCTTTTCTTTAAAAAATTCCATTTAAAATGGGAATATAATAGAAGTAATCTATTATATTTTTTTTCAATCGGTTTAATAATTTTTTGGTATTCTTCATATTTCATAATATCACTAATTAGATTATACCATAAAACCGGCTTTAATAGTACCGGTATTACGTTTTTTCACAGTTGGTAAATTTAACCAAAAAAATAACTAATAATTTAAATGGTTTGTGTTATAATTTAAATGGTGGTTACATGGAAGATAAATATATTAAATTATTATTAGAAAGATGCTTAGATTTACAAAAGGGAATACCTCTTTTAATAAGTTATCCTTTAATTATAAGAGACTTTGTTTTAAAAGTAGTTAAGTATGCTCAAAAATTAGGAATTAAAGATATTTATTTAGATGAAAAAAATTCTTATGAAGTATATTATGTTTTAAAAAATTATAGTTTAAAAGAAATAGAGAAGAGTCCTTTATTTGATGCGAAAATTTGGGATGAATATGCTAAAAAAGGAGCGGCTTTTTTAATGTTAGAAAGCGAAATACCTAATTTAATGGATGATGTTGATTCTTTAAAATTAGCTAAGTCTGCTGAGTTAAAATTGGCTAGTAAACCAGTATACCGTAAAAAACAATTAAAGGGAGAAATTCCTTGGTGTATTGCGGCCGTCCCTAATTTACCTTGGGCCCAAAAGTTATTTCCAAAAAGTAAAACACCTCTAGAGGACTTATGGCATTATTTTGCCGATATCTGTATGTTTAATAAAGGTAATCCCCAAAATAATTGGGAGAAATATTTAAAGAGTCAAAAGGAAATGGAAGATAAATTAAATGATTTAAAAATAAGTAAATTATATTATCATAATAAATTAGGTACTAATTTAGAAATAAGTTTATCACCTAAGGCTTTATGGCGAAGTGCTTCAAGTGATAAGTGGCTCGTTAATATGCCTAGTTATGAAATATTTACGACTCCTCTTTATGATAAGACGGAAGGAATTGTCTATAGTTCGAAACCTCTTATCTATAATGGTAAAACGATTGATAAATTTTATGTTAAATTTGAATCTGGTAAAGTCGTATCTTTTAAAGCCGAAGTAGGAAATGATACTTTAAAAGAAATAATTAATAGTGAAAAATTAATGGCCTCTTTAGGAGAAGTTGCATTAGTCGATTATGATTCGCCGATATCTAATACCAAAGTAGTTTTTGGTACCACTTTAATTGATGAAAATGCGGCTTGTCATATTGCTCTTGGAAGTGGTTTTAGTGAATGTATTAAAGGGGGAAATAAATTAAGTACTGAAGAACTTAAAAAATTAGGAGTTAATACGGCGAAAAACCATGTTGATTTTATGATTGGGACTAAAGACTTAACGATCGAAGCGGAGACTAAATTAGGCAGAATAACTATTATGAAAAATGGTAATTTAATTATTTAATAAGCAAAATTTTAATTGCTTATTTTTTCTTTTTTAAATAGATGTTATAATTATACTAGTGGTAAGTATGAAATGTATTAAATGTGGTGCTGAATTAGAAGATGTTGATAATTTTTGTCCGGAATGTGGCGAATTAACTGCCAAAGGGCATCGCTTTTTTCATGATCCAAGTAATTTGGATATTTTAAATAATGGTAAAGCAGTTAAATTAAAAAAGAAATTTAACGCTATTATCAGTATTTTTTCTTTAAGTGTTATAATATTTGCTTTATTAATGATTTTTACGGGTCAAAATTTAATGACTCCCTTTGGAGTTATTCAAAAGAAAATTAATTATTATCGTTATGGTTATAACACCTCTTTAATAAAGACTAATAATAAATATAATTTTAAAGTTAATAATTATGATGAAGCCATCGAATTTATTAAAAAAGATTTTTCTAATCAATTATATACTTGTAATCAAAATAAAGAATTGACTATGTTAGAATATGAATTAGAAAGTGATTATGAAATACCTAGTGTTGTATTTTGTGATATGAGTTTAGAGGAAGCTCATAAAATTAAAGATGTTATTGTGAGAATGTATGCTTTATTTCCAAACATTAAAGGTAATCTTACGAATATAACGATTACGAATTCCAAAACAGGTTCCGATTATGTGGCTTATTTTCAACCGGCCTATCAATTTGTTAATGTTAATAAAGATATAAAGGAAAACAATAAAGTAAATAAAACGCAAATTCTTCTTAATAGTTATTATTTTTTAAATGATAATATCTTAAGTCAAGACATAAATGAAGTATTAAATAATTATTATGTTGAAGATGCAACTTTTGAAAGTACGATTGCCCATGAACTTGGTCATTATATTTCTTTTGTAGCCTTTCTAAGAGAAAAAGGGGTATCTAATATTACTTTAGTAACAAAAGATAATGAAGAAGAAATCAAATCTTTAATTAATGAATTTGAAAATGGGGAATATTTAAAAAATATTTTAGAGCAAGCCTTAAATAATTACAATCTTAAATATAATGAAAATTTAAATTTACAATCTTTCGCGGAAACTATTTCTAAATATGCGGGAGTGAAAGATAAAAATGGTAATCTCCTTTATTCTGAAACAATCGCGGAAGCTATTCATGATTATTATTTACATAATGAAAATGCTAAGAAAAGTAGTTATGAAATAGTTATGGTGTTAAAAAGTAAATTAAAAGAGGTATTTTAATGAAAACATGTTATAATTGTAATAGATTAAATAAAGATAACGATAGATATTGTCGGTATTGTGGTAAAGCGATAAGGAATAATAGTTATTATACAGGGCTTAAAATTGGAATAGTTTTGGGTACTTTGGGAATTATTATCATGCTTATTCTTTACGCTATTATGTATTTATAAAGATAAAGAGGGTCAAAATGAAAGAGAAGGAATTAGAAGTTTATAACGAAAAAATTGAAAACTTATATAAAAAATATAAGACTGGAGAAAATGGTTTAACAGAAGAAGAAGCTCAAAAAAGATTACTTGAAAATGGAGAAAATAAATTAACGGAACAAAAAAGGAAATCAGATTTCATTTTATTTTTAGAGCAATTTAATGATTTTATGATTATTCTTCTAATTTTTGCTTCTCTTTTTTCCGCAGTTATTTCCTATATTCGTAGTGAATCTTATTTTGATTCGATTATCATTATTGTAATTGTTATTATTAATGCGATTTTAAGTTTTATTCAAGAAAAGAAAGCTGATGTGGCTATATCAGAATTAAATAAAATGTTTGTTACTAATAACTATGTTATTCGAAATGGTGTTAAAGAATCGATTGATGTTCGCAATGTAGTTTTGGGGGATATTCTAGAATTAGAAGCCGGGGATTATGTTTCGGCAGATGCGAGAATTATTAAAGCCGATAGTTTAGAAGTTAATGAAGCGACATTAACCGGAGAATCTAAAAGTATTAAAAAAGATAGTGAAATAATTAAAGAAGAAAAAGAACTATATGAAAGAAAAAATATGGTTTTTGCTGGTTGCAATGTAACTAATGGTCATGCTTTTGTTTTAGTTACGGGGACAGGAATGAATACTGAACTTGGGAAAATAGCCACTAGTTTAATTGATAAAAAAAGTGATATTACCCCTTTGCAAAAAAAGGTTAATCAAATTAGTAAAGTTTTAACTTATGTTATTTTAGGTATCATTGTTGTGATGATGGCTATTGGTCTCATATTAAAAAATGATTTTTTTGATATTTTAATGTTATCTATTTCTCTAGCGGTTGCAGCTATTCCGGAAAGTATGTCGTCCATTATAACGATCATCCTTTCATTAGAGATGACAACCATGGCGAAAAGAAATGTTATTATTAGGAAAATGGCCTCCGTTGAAACTTTAGGTTCGACTGATATTATTTGTTCTGATAAAACGGGGACAATTACCCAAAATAAAATGTTGGTTAAAAATATTTATGTTAATGATATTTTATATGATGATGAGTCAGAAATAATTAATGCCGATATGTTATTTACTTGTGCGAAGAATTGCCAAAATGTTTCTAAAAATAATGATGTCTATATTGGTGATGAAACAGAGGTTTCAATCTATAAATATTTAGAAAAGATAAACGAGTGTCTTGTTTTACCTGATAAAAGAATTAAAGAATTTCCGTTTGATTCCGAAAGAAAAATGATGAGCACTATAAATGAAGTAAATGGTAAAGAATATTCTTTTACCAAAGGAAGCTTAGATTCTCTTATCAAAAGATGCTCTTTCTATATGATTGATGGGGTAGTTATCCCGATGAGTGATGATTATCGAAAAAAAATATTACAAATTGAAAAAGATTTGTCTTATAAGTCTTTACGTCTTTTGGCTTTTGCTTATAAAGATAGTAATTTAGCTGATCCCGAGAATGATATGATTTTCTTAGGTTTAATTGGTATGATGGATCCCCCAAGAGAAAGTGTTCCTGAGGCGATTGCGACTTGTCATAAAGCGGGACTTAGACCTATTATGATTACAGGCGATAGTATTAATACCGCGATCGCCATTGCCAAATCTGTTAATATTATTGATAGTGATGATTATGCTATTGAAGGCAAAAAAGTTGATAAAATGAGTGATGAAGAATTAGTTGAAGCTGTTAAACATTATCAAGTTTATGCCAGAGTAAGTCCTAATACTAAACTACGTATTGTTGAGGCTTTACAAACTTCTGGTTATGTTGTGGCTATGACGGGTGATGGGGTTAATGATGCCCCCGCTATTCAAAAAGCCGATATTGGTATTGGCATGGGGATAACCGGAACTGAAGTTGTAAAAAAAGTCGCGGATTGTATCTTAGTTGATGATAGTTTTTCAACGATTGTTGATGGTGTCGAAGAAGGAAGAAGAATTACTTCTAATATTAAAAAAGTTATTTTGTATCTTTTAGCGGGTAATATCGTTGAAGTAATTTTAGTTTTTGTTTCTATGCTTCTTAATATGGAAATGTTTACAACCTTACAATTATTATGGATTAATTTAGTAACAGATTCTATTCCAGCCATTATGTTAGCCTTTGAAAAGTCGGATGAAGATTTGATGGAAGATAGTCCCGCTAATCATTGTAAAAATACCTTTTTTACACCATTTTTAACAGCCAAAATTGTTATTAGCGCTTTGTTTAAGTCAGTTATTATGATTTCTTTATTCGTCTATTTTACCAAACATTTTGATTCTAATATCGCTAGTTCTTTAATGTTTATCTATTTAATTTGTAATGAACTTTTATATTCCCTATCTTGTCGTAATTTAAAAAAGTCTGTTTTAAATAAACATATTTTCTCTAATCATAAATTAATAGTTAGTTTAATTATTTTAGGAATTATTCAAATATTAGTTTTAACGACTGGTTTATCTAAATTCTTTATTGTTGGCAATATTGGGGGAATTAATGTTATAATTACTTTAGGAATATGTTTTATAGCCTTCATTTTAGGAGAATTTATAAAACCTTTATATGTTAAATTATTTAAAGATTATGTTGAGGTGGGAAAATGAAAAAGAATAATAAAGAAGCAACAACGTTTATTATTTTAGCCGGGATTGTTATTTTATGTGTCTTTGCGGTAGTCGTGGCTATCAACATTATACCTAATAATGAAAGTGATTCTTATTATGTTAAAGTTGAAGATGAGATGGCCGCTAAAATAGAATCATTAGAAATTAAAGATAATAAACTTAAAATTACAATGTCTGGGGATGCTGTTTCTTATTGTGTTAAGTCAACTAGAAGTACTCCAAGTGAAAATGCTATATGTTGGAAAGATGTGGAAAATAATATGGCGACAATTTCTATCTATCAATATAAGAAATATTATGTTTGGGTAAAAGATACAAATGGTAATATAAGTATTCCGATGAGTATTAATACTAAAGAATAGGTGATTAAAATAGAAGTAGGTTTAGAAGAAATAATTAACATTTTATATGAAGATGGTTATTTTGCTTTAGCCCATGGAACAGGAAGAAATGGCGATGGTAAAGATATTATCAAATCTATTTTTGAAAAGGGTTTAAGAACTAAAGATAACTCTTTATATTACACAACAATAGGTTTAGATAAATTAAATGTAGACAATTTAAAAACTAAATTAGATAATTGGCCTCATTTAAATTCAGAAAGAATTATTTTAATACGTATTCCTTTAGAATACATAAATATTTATGGCGACAGTGCCGACTTAGATGGTGAAAAATATGGGGCTTTTATGGTTTCAAGACAAGAAGGTAATAAAGAAGTTAATTATCTTAATCCAAAATTTATTTTAGGATCTTATGATAGAGAAACAAAATTAGTTACCTTAAACCCTACTTTTGAAAAAGAGTTAAGTGAAGAAACTAAAGAAGAATTAGCTCATAATTATAAAAAAGTCTTAGAAAAATTTAAAGCTAGAATTGAAAGACAAAGTGAAGCTTTAAAAACAATATCAAAGGTAACGGATTCTGATACTCTTCATGATGGTTTAGTTTTTGATTATGATCCTTCCAAAGAAGATATAAATGATTTTATGAATCGCAATTAAAATGAATAGAGAAGAAACTAATAATATAAAACCCCATTCCTGGACAAAGAAATGGGGTTTTATATGGGTAAATTGATTTTTGATGATAAAATAAATTACTGACTTGATATATTGCGTATAGTTATATAGAAATACATCATTATCAATCGATATATTTTTCATTTTTTTGTTCATTAATAATTACTGTTTTAGAAGATTTAATCTTCACTTAAAAAATCAATAATATTTACAATTTGTATTCCATCGATTTGTTTATTTTTTACATTATCCATAGTTAGTATTACTTTTTTGTAATTATCATTAATTGCTAAAAGTGATTTTTTTTCTCGTTCTTCTACTTTTTCATCAGTTAGGCTTCTTGTAACTTGAAAGTATATTTTTTCATTAGGATTTATGGCAATAAAATCAATTTCTATATCATTATATTGTCCTACATATACTTCATATCCTCGTCTTAAAAGTTCTATATATATAATGTTTTCATAACTGCTACCTGTATCATAAGAAGAAATGCCTGCAATGATATTTTTAAGACCATTGTCTATAAAATAATATTTTCCCTGAGTTTTTAGTAATTGTTTCCCTTTTAATTCATAGCGAGGAACCCTATATATAAAATAAGCATTTTCTAACATTTTTAAATAAGAATCAACAGTTTCATTTGTAATTGAACTACCATTTTTCTTCATAAATTCGGCAATGGCATAAGGAGTGGTGAGATTGCCAATTGTGGATGCCATATATTTTATTAAATTGTCTAAGAAAACAATATCTTTTATATTATTACGACTAATGACATCTTTTTTTAATACAACCTCTTTTAAATCATTTAAATAATTAATAATTAGGTTTTCGTTATCGTTCATATTTGCAATCATTGGCATCCCACCATATCTTAGATATTTATCAAATTTTTCAAATTTATCATCAGCACTTTTAAAAGGATAGATACTTATAAATTCTTTAAATGAAAAAGGATATATTTTTATAGTCAAAACTCTTCCAGCAAGAAGGGTAGTTAGTTCACTTGATAATAAGTATGCGTTTGAACCTGTTATATAGATATCTGCATTAAAATCAACTAAAATAGAATTTACAGCCTTTTCCCATTGTGAAATATTTTGGACTTCATCAAGCAAAATATAAAATTTATTTTTGTTAATAATTTTATCCTTTATATATTTATATAAATCATTATAATCTTTAATATCATAAAAGTCGGCACTTTCAAAATTCATATAAATAATATTTGTCTTTTTTATTTTTTGAGTTAGCAAATAATCTTTGTATTGTAGTAATAATGTGCTTTTTCCTGATCTTCGAACTCCAACTATAACTTTAATTAAATTAAGGTCTTTACTTTCTATTAATTTATTTAAATATTTTTCCCGTATTAACATATTAAACACCTCATATTAAATATATAATACTTTTATAGTTTTGTCAAGTTTTACGGTTGTAACCGTAAAAAATGTTATTTTTACTTTTTTTGCGGTTACGAAATATTTTTTTAAAATAGAATCAATAAATGATTTTTGAGATATTTAAGACGTTTTTTTGAATTTTTTTCTAAATTCGTCAGTAATCCGTCAGTAAAATAAAAAAAGAATTATCTTTATCTTGATAATTCCCTTATTTTACCTTGGAGGAGCCGACCGGATTTGAACCGGTGATGACGGTGTTGCAGACCGGGGCCTTACCACTTGGCTACGGCTCCAAATAAATTTAAATAACATTAATATTTTAACCTAAATTATAGGGTATGTCAATTAAGTTATATCTTAATTATAATAAATTTTATGTTGCAATAAAGTAAATATTTCTAGATAGGAAAAGAAATATTATTTTTTTAAATGTTATGTTAAAATATAATAAAAAAATTATAATTTAAGTGTTTTGGGTTAATTTAAGACTAAAGCAACTAATATTTAACAAAAAGATACTGAAAGTTGGTGGTTGCTAATGGTCTTTTATTTTAAAATGATTAGCGAGGTGAGGAAATGAGTTTTGGAGAAAAACTAGCAAGTTTAAGAAAAGAAAAGGGAATTAGTCAAGAAGAACTAGCGAGTGAATTAAATGTTTCGAGACAAGCTGTTAGTAAATGGGAAAGCAATAATGCTTATCCCGAAACTGATAAAATAATTGCTATTTGTAAAATATTTAATTATAGTATGGATGAATTAATTGGTTTAAAAGAAGGACATGAAAAAAGAAAAGAAGAAAATTTATTCAGTAAATATTATAATAATTTTATTAAAGGAATAAAAATGTTTTCTTTAATGACTTTTAAACAAAAAATTAAATGTTTATTGGAATTGTTATTTTATAGTATTTGTTTATTTGTTTTCTTGATAGTTCTTAGTGAAATATTAAGAATAATTTTTACCGAATCATTTTCTTTTATTCCAAGGGAAATAATCAATCATCTTATTGATTTTTTGGGAGGTTGTTGGTCTTTAATTTGTTTAGTTTTAGCTATTTATACCATTGCTAAAATATATAAAATAAGATATCTAGATTATTATGAAGAAGCTAGTCCGGAGGTAGTCGTTAATAATAGCGCTAAAGAAGATAGTGCTAACTCTAAAATAAATATTCGCTCTGAAAAAATAATTATTCGGGATGCTAATCAAGATTTTAATCCTTTTAGGTGGTTTAAAAAAGTTTTTAAATTTTTAGGTAAAATAATAGTAAGTTTTATGGCTATTCCTATCTGTCTTGCTTTTATCTTTTTCGTAATGGCTTTAATATTTACATTATATTATATTGGCAATGGTCTTATCATTTTATATATTGCTTTAGGAATTATTAGTGCTATATTATTTGCCTATTTATTAATAGAAGTTTCCTTTAAATTTGTCTTTGGAATGCCCATTAAAGCAAAAAAGTATTTAATTATTTTTCTTTCTTCTATTATATTGTGTGGAATAAGTGGAGGTTTATTTTTAGGAGAGATATCTCAATATGAAATAACACCTGTTACCACTTTAAAAGATTTAGATAATGAGATAACTGTGCCGATGCGGGATAATACCGCTATTCATTATTTAAGAAGTGCCGATATTATTTTTGAAGACCGGAGTGATATCTTAAGTGAATTTTATGTCTTTGATAAAAATTTAGTTAATATTGCTCCTTCTTCTTATAGTACTTTAGGCTTTTTTGAAAATGGTTTGAAATATATAATTTATGATTATAATTATTATTATGAAGGATTAAGTGTAAAAAGTTTTATTAATCTACTTTTAAAAATGACTCAAGATAAAAAACTTTATTATTATAAAGAAGAGGTTCATATTGTAGTTCATATAAGTAGAGATAATTATGAAAAAGTATTAAAAAACAATCAAGAATTAGGCTTATAAATTGCATTATAAAAAGTGATATGTTAAAATAATCTTCTTAGTGAAGAGGGTTATTATGGAAAAATTAGAAAATAAAGAGTTTTGTCAAAAATGTGGTGGCTATTGTTGTAAAAAGTCGGGATGTGACTATTTTACGACGGATTTCGTTAGTTTAAAGTCGGATTATTTAGAAGAAGTTTTAAAAAGTGGAAGGATTTCCATCGTGGCAATTATAAAATTTAATAATGATCATGGAAAAATGACTCTGCGCCCATTTTTATATTTAAGAGCTAGAAATACAGGAAGAGGTGTAGTTGATTTACTATCTTATAAAAAGGCTTGTGCTTCTTTAGAAGAGGATGGCTGCTACTATGACTTTGAACATCGCCCTAGTGGAGGTAAGCATTTAGTTCCGAGCTCTTTAGGAAAAAACCATTGCCATCCTGATGTGGATTTACTAAAAGAGATTATGAATTGGCGTAATTATCAAAATATTTTAAGAGGATTGGTTCAAAAAATTACGGGAATGGATGTCGAAACTAAATTAAAAGAAGATGCTGAAAACTTATTTTATGATTATTTAACGGATAATAATAAGGATGTAGCGATTGAAGAGAGAAAAGATATTTTAGGTATGCTTCCTCTTTTAAAAGAAGTTTATCCAGAATGTTATGATAAAGCATTAGAAAGATATAATCAAAAAAAGGACCAAGAAGATTTAGAAGCTCAAGAAAAAATAGAGAAAATACTATCTAGAATACCTTCAAATAGATAGTATTTTTTCTTGTAATTTTCACATAGAGATAATATAATAGGAATAGTCTTTTAAAAGGACAATATATTTAATAAGGAGGCTAAATATGCTAGAAATAAAAAAGATAACTAAAATTTATAAATTAGATAACTTTGAACAAAAAGCCTTAGATAATGTTAGTATTAAATTTAGGGAGAGTGAATTTGTTTCAATTTTAGGGCCATCTGGTTCTGGTAAAACCACTCTTTTAAACATTATTGGTGGTCTTGATAAATATACTAGTGGGGATTTAATTATTAATGGTATTTCTACTAAAAAATATAAAGATCATGATTGGGATATTTATCGGAATCATAAAGTTGGTTTTGTTTTTCAAAGTTATAATTTAATTGCTCACCAAAGTGTTCTTTCTAATGTGGAACTAGCTTTAACTTTAAGTGGGGTGTCTAAAAAGGAAAGAAGAGAAAGAGCCATTAAGGCTTTGGAAGATGTGGGTTTAAAAAATCATATTTATAAAAAACCTAATCAACTATCTGGTGGTCAAATGCAAAGAGTGGCTATTGCTAGAGCTTTAGTAAATAATCCCTCTATTGTTTTAGCAGATGAACCAAGTGGAGCTTTGGATACCAAAACTAGTTTACAAATAATGGAACTTTTAAAAGAAATTTCCAAAGATAAACTAGTTATAATGGTAACTCATAATCCAGATTTAGCGAGAGATTATTCTACTAGAATAATTAGTATTAAAGATGGAGTAATTGAAAGTGATAGTAATGCTTATCATGGCGAGGAAGAAGAAATAGTTGAAAAACCTGATAAGAAAAAGTCTAGTATGTCTTTTAGAACCGCCATATCATTAAGTTTAAATAACTTAATGACTAAAAAAGGTAGAACTATTTTAACAGCTTTTGCAGGTTCCATTGGTATAATTGGTATCTCGCTTATTATGTCTTTATCCAATGGCTTTGAAAGATATATTGCTAAGGTTCAAGAAGATACTTTAACAAGTTACCCTTTATCTATTGAAAAACAAACCGTGGACTTTTCTTCGATGATGAGTAGTATGGCTGAAGATAATAGTGAGAGTCATGATGATAAAAATAAAGTTTATTCAAATAACATTATGACTGATATGATGAGTATGGTCACAGAACAAGTTACCACCAATAACTTAGAAGAGTTTAAAAAATATATTGATGGTAATAAAGATATTCAAGATAAAGTTAATGATATTAAATATAGTTATAATTTTGATTTAACCATTTATGATCAAGATACATCTAAAGGAATTAATAAAATTAATCCATCTAATATTTTAGAGGAAATGGGTATGGGTAATATGATGATGATGAGTAACTATGAAATTTGGACAGAACTTACTGATAATAAAGAGTTACTTAAGAGTCAATATGATGTTTTGGCTGGAAGATTACCTGAAAATTATAATGAAATTGTTTTAATTGTAGATAGTAATAATTCTATCAATGATTATGCTTTATATTCTTTAGGTTTAAAAGATAAAGAAGAATTATATAATTTATTTCAAAGTACTTTAAGAGGAGAAAAGTATGAGACTAAAGATCGCGATTATACTTTTGAGGAATTACTAGATTTAGAATATAAGTTAGTTTATAATTCCTCTTTATATGAAAAAGAAAATGGTCTTTGGATAAATAAAGAAAATGATTTAAGTTATATGAAAAATCTTTTAGGAAAATCTGATACTTTAAAAGTAGTGGGAATTATGAGACCTAATGAAGAAGCCGCGATTTCTGAAAGTACCGGAGGTATTGGTTATACTAGTGATTTAACAAAACATATAATTGATCATAATAATGATTCTAAAATAGCTCAAGAACAATTAAAAAATAAAGATATTAATGTTTTAACAGGAGAAGCTTTCAAAGAAATTGAATCTTATGATAATAATTTAGCTTTATTGGGAGTAGTTGATTTAGAAAGTCCAAGTCGAATTGATATTTATCCTAAAAGTTTTGATGATAAAGAAGCCATTGAAGATATTATAAGCGATTATAATAATGATAAAGAAGATGCTGATAAAATTCAATATACTGATTATGTTGGCCTTCTTATGACTAGTGTAACTACGATTGTTGATATTATTAGTTATGTCTTAATTGCTTTTGTTAGTATTTCTTTAATTGTATCATCAATTATGATTGGTATTATTACATATATAAGTGTCTTAGAAAGAACTAAAGAGATTGGTATTTTAAGAAGTATTGGAGCTAGTAAAAAAGATATTGCTAGAGTATTTAATGCCGAAACCTTTATTATTGGTTTAATCTCTGGTTTACTAGGTATTGGGGTTACTTTCTTGTTAAGTATTCCGATTAATATGGTCTTAAAGAATTTAGTAAATATTTCTAATATTTGTAAGTTACCGATTGTTGGTAGTATAACTCTTGTCATCATTAGTGTAGTCTTAACTGTTATAAGTGGTTTAATACCATCTAAAGTAGCAAGTAAAAAAGATCCAGTTATTGCTTTAAGAACTGAATAAAATATAAAAAATGCACAATAATTCGAAAATATTGTGCATTTTTGCGTTTTTTGGACCCTGATTTGCACAATGATTGTGCATTTTTGCTTTTTTTTGTGCATTTTTGCACAATTTTTTGAAAATATTGTGCATTTTTCAAAAAATTAGATGCTTTTGCCTACAAAGACATTATAAATTTCATTATATCGATAACTTAATTTGGCATAGTTGGAATCTTTAACCAAAATACCAAGTTTTTCTAATTTATCAATTAATGCTGAAACTGTATTCCGTGAAACACCTGACTCTTTTACAATTTCTTTTTTTGTAAATACTATTTGATGCATAATACTTGGCATAATTCTATATACAGCATTACTATTTAATGATTTTATTAGTTCTATGTCTTTTTCATAAATTTTTTGAATTCTATTTATTTTAGTAATATTACTATTACATTGTTCGATAATACATTGGAGAAAAAATTTAATAAAACCTAATATATTACCATTTCGACTTTCATTTAATAATTTATAATAACTTGGTTTGTATAATTCAATTACTTCCGAAAGAAATAATATAGGTTCATCATTAGTAAGAAGAGCTAATTGTATAGGTATAAGGGCTCTTCCAAGTCTTCCATTACCATCTCTATAAGCATGGATAGTTTCAAATTGAAAATGGGAAATAGCCATATTTATAAATATAGGATCTATATAAGCATCATTCATATAGTCAAAAAGATTGTTCAAAAGAGTAGGAATATCTTCTGGTATAGGAGGTATAAAAGTAGCTTCATTTATTGATGCCCCTTTTGGACCAATCCAATTTTGAATATTTCTAATTTTTCCAGGTTCCTTATTATTACCTCTTACACTATTAAGCAATATTTTATGAATACTATTTAAAAATCGAATATCAATTTTTTTCTTATCCTTTAAATAATCTTTAGAATATTCGATAACCTCTTTTAAATTTTGAATTTCATTGGTATCATCATTTTTAGGCATATATTTTAAATAATACATATCATCTTGAGATATTTGCGTTCCTTCTATTTGCGTTGATTTTAAACTTTCATTTAAAATTATGGAATTCAAAAAAAACCGCGAATCAAATTTACTATTTCTTAAATTAGACTTATATTCTCCATATTTTTCATTAGCTTCTGCAATTAATGATAAAAGTTCTTTGTCAATATTATAGTTAATTGGTAAGGGATTTGCTTTGTATGGTTCCATATTTATCACCAACTAAATCTTATCATAATTATATGAATAATTCAACGAAAATGCACAATAATTTTTAATAATTGTGCATTTTTACTAAAATAAATATGCGCTTTGACCAATTTTTTGAAAATATTGTGCATTTTTTAAACATTTCTTTTATGAGGCTTTCTTTCATCAGTTAAATATAATAAATAATCTATTGGTACTCCATAATATATAGCTAGTTTTTTTAAGACTTTAGTAGAAATATCAATAGTATTTGTTTCATATTGAGAATAACCATTTTGGCTCATGCCAATTATTTTAGCGATTTCTATTTGAATCAAATCTTTGTCTTCTCTTATTTCTTTTAATCTATTAAGATTATTATCTTCAATTTTAGAATTTTTATATGCTTCTTTGGAATCAGTAAGACAAAGAATATAATCAACTGAAGTATGATAGTATTTAGCAACATTTTTTAAAATTCCTGTAGGAATATCAGTCGTTTCTGTTTCATATTGAGAGTATCCACTTTGACTCATACCTAATATCTTAGCAAAATCTTTTTGATATAAATTATTTTTATTTCTTAATTCTTTTAATCGATTCATAATCATCACGTTTAAAAAATATCATATCGTAAAATAAGATATTGACTTTTATCCGAAATTGCCATATCATATTTAATATATGATATCGTATTTTCGGATAAAAATTAAATTTTATGTAAGTTATTATTTCGGTATTAACAACAAAAAAGGAAATGATTAAATGAAAATAAAAAGTAATAAAATATTTTTATTTATTATCTTAGTTTTAGGAATAGGATGTTTAAATAAAATTGTTTT
>CANQLN010000010.1 GCA_947624695.1 uncultured Bacilli bacterium | reverse complement strand
AGTGAGGAATAGTACTAGCAAGTTCACTTAAAGTTTTATCGGTTTTGCTTAAGACCTCAATTAATCTTAAAGAAGAGTACATAGCACTTTCCGTACTAAATAACCGGTCATTTAAGGAAATATGGCCGACATATTGAATGCCAAAAGGAATATTCTCTCTTAAAATTTTTTCTTGAGTATAACTAGTTCCTGTTCTACAAATAACTGGGGTAGCTCCTAATCTTTCAATTTCATCTTTAAAAGAATCGGAACATTTTGGGTCATATAAGAATTTTTTGTTAGCAACTTTATCAATAATATTTCTTAAAATAATAATAGCATAATCTTCAATAGAAACTTTATTACCAAGTTCATCAACAATGCCAATGCGATCGCCATCCCCATCAAAGCCAATGCCAATATCGGCTTTAATTTCCTTGACTTTGTCTTTTAACATTTGCAAATTTTCTTCAATCGAAGGGTCAGGATGATGATTAGGAAAATGCCCATCATCATCTTCATTAATAATAGTTAAATCAATATTAAGTTTGGAAAATATTTCTCTAGCAATAGTTGTGGTTACCCCGTTCGCTGGATCTAGAACAACTTTGATTTTTCTTTTTCCAAATTTTAAATGACTAACAACATAATCAATATATTCATCTTTAATATCTCTTTTTATTATTTCGCCTTGACCTTTTAAAAATTTTCCTTCTTCAATGTATTTTTGGAAATCTTTAATCATGGTTCCACGGGCATTAGCGTATTCATCAAAAGAAAATTTAAAACCATTTTCATCGCTTGGATTGTGGCTAGCCGTAATCATAATACCATAGAGATTATTCACATGTCTGGCATAATAATGCATAGGGGTAGTTGTAAGACCATAGTCATAAACATTTAGACCTGTTTCTGTAAGTCCTTTAATTAAATTTTCATGAAGACTGGGACTGGAAAGTCTATTATCATGGGAAACAACGCAAGACGTCATTTGTAAATGTTCTTGTAAAAAAGAACCATAGCCTAAACCAATTTTATAAGCGACTTCTTCATTTAGCTCCTCGGGATATTTTCCTCTTATGTCATATTCTCTAAATATATTATTGTTCATAACTTCGAACCCCTTTTCTATTATTCATAATTTTATCATAAAAGAAGAAAAAATTATAGAGTAAAGAAGAGTTATTTTTAATTTTAATGTTGACTAAAAGAGGGTTTTTGCATATAATTTAAAGTATAAATTTAGAGGCGTTGAATAAGACACGTAAATTAAAGACCTTTTTAAAGAGAGTTAGTGGTTGGTGTAAACTAATAAAAAGAATTTAATTTATATCCCTTAGGAGCTAACCAAAGGAAATAATAGTACTTTGGCTTCGCAGCGATTGCGTTAAAGTAGGAAGATGAATCAAATTCATAAATAAAGGTGGTACCGCGGTAATTTCGCCCTTTTGTTTATGAATTTTTTTTAAAGAAGGAGATGTTTTTATGCGAAAATTTGAAAGTTTAGATAATCGAGAAGTATCTAAAGTGGAAGCAGAAATTAGAGAAAAATGGCTTAAAGATGATATATTAGATAAGTGTATTAAAAATCGGGATAAGAGTCCTTATTGGGTTTTTCATGATGGACCAGCAACGGCGAATGGTATGCCAGGACTTCATCACATGTTAGCCAAATTTTTAAAAGATACTTTTTGTAAATATAAAACGATGCAAGGTTATAAAGTTTTAAGAAAAATTGGTTGGGATACGCATGGGCTTCCTGTCGAAGTTCAAGTCGAAAAAAAATTAGGTTTTTCTTCTAAAGGTGATATTGAGAACTATGGTATTGAAAAATTTAATGAAGAATGTCGGAAAGCCGTTTGGGAAAATGAAAAAGCCTTTGCTGATTTAACTAATAAAATGGGTCAATTTATTGACTTAAAGAACCCTTATATAACCTATAAAAATGATTATATTGAAACCGAATGGTGGATTTTAAAGAAATTCTTTGATGAGGGATTATTTTATGAAGGTAGTAAAATTCTTCCATATTGCCCTAGATGTGGAACAGGACTTGCTTCCCATGAAGTAGCTCAAGGTTATAAAGAAGTATCAGTAGAAACAGTTATTGTTCCAATGAAGAAAAAGGGTGAAGATGTCTATTTCTTAGTTTGGACCACAACTCCATGGACTCTTCTTGCCAATGTGGCTATTTGTGTTAATCCTCATGAAGACTATGTTTTAGTTAAAAGCATGGATTATAAATTTATTATTGCGAAGAAATTAGCCTCTAAAGTTTTAGGAGATTCTTATGAAATTTTAGAAACTTATAAAGGTCAAGATTTGGAATATACCGAGTATGAACAATTAATTCCGGAATTAAAAGTTAATAAAAAGGCTTTCTTTGTTACTTGTGATGATTATGTTACGATGGAAGATGGAACTGGTATTGTCCATATTGCTCCGGCTTATGGAGCTGATGATGCCAATGTCGGTAAAAATTATAATTTACCTTATTTAAATCCTGTGGGTGAAGATGGTTGTTATACGGAAGGCCCATGGAAAGGCATGCTTGTTTTTGATGCAGATAAAGAAGTTATTAAATATTTAAAAGAAAATGATAAATTATTTAAAAAACAAAAGATGGTCCATAATTATCCGCATTGTTGGCGTTGCAAATCACCTCTTATTTATTATTCTAAACCATCATTTTACTTAGAAATTACTAAGATAAAAGATAAAATTATTGAAAATAATAATACTGTTAATTGGTATCCGGCTTATGTTGGGGAAAAGAGATTTGGTAATTGGTTAGAAAATTTAAACGATTGGGCTATTTCTCGTTCTCGTTATTGGGGAACACCCCTTCCTTTATGGCGTTGTGAATGTGGCCATGATGAGATGATTGGTTCAAGGAAAGAACTCGTTGAAAGAGCGATAGAAGATATTGATGAATTGATTGAACTTCATCGTCCTTATGTTGATGATATTCATATCACTTGTCCTAAATGTGGCAAAACGATGAGTAGATGCAAAGATGTTATTGACTGTTGGTTTGATTCTGGTTCAATGCCTTTTGCTCAATATCATTATCCTTTTGAAAATCAAGAATTATTTGAAAGTCAATTCCCAGCTGATTTCATTTGTGAAGGAATTGATCAAACGAGAGGATGGTTTTATTCTTTGCTTGTAATTTCTACTTTTGTTAAAGGAGTTTCTCCTTATAAAAATGTGTTAGTTAATGAGTTATTACTCGATAAAAATGGTCAAAAGATGCATAAGTCTAAAGGTAATGCCATTGAGCCATTTACGATAATGGAAAAGTATGGTGCCGATACGGTTAGATGGTATCTTCCTTATGTATCTCCGGTTTGGACTCCTTTAAAATTTGATGAAGATGGTTTAAAAGAAGTTTATTCGAAATTCTTTAACCCTTTAAAAAATACTTATAATTTCTTTAGTATGTATGCTACAACGGATAATATCGATATTGATAAATGTGATATAAAAGTAGAAGACCGCGAAGAAATCGATAAATGGTTACTTTCTAAATATAACAGTATGTTAAAAGAAGTAACAAATGGTTATGAAGAATATGATTTGAATAAAGTCGTTAGAATTATTACCAATTTTGTTTCTGAAGATTTATCAAATTGGTACATTAGAAGATGCCGTAATCGATTCTGGGGTAGTGCTTTAGATAATTCAAAAAAAGCTGTTTATAAAACAACTTATGAAGTTTTAGTTGGCTTATCTAAGATAATTGCTCCGGTTGTTCCTTATATTAGTGAAGAGGTTTATACACATTTAACGAGTAATTATTCTGTCCATTTAGAAGAATTCCCAAAATATGATGAAAGTTTAATTAATGCATCTTTAGAAGAAAAGATGGATTTAGTCCGTAATTTAATTTCTTTAGGTCGGATGGTTAGAGAAGATGCCAAAATTAAAGTAAGAACTCCTTTAAAAGAAGCGATTATTGAAAGTGCTGTTTATGATAAAATTACTGATTTAGTTCCTTTAATTGAAGAAGAATTAAATGTTAAAGTGATTAATCATGAAGATGAACTATCAAAATATATGAATATTTCTCTAAAACCAAATTATAAAGAAGTTGGCAAAATATTTGGCGCTAAAATTAAAGAATATGAAGAATTTTTACAACATACTACTTTAGATGAATTAACTCATAAAGAAATGAAATTTAATGAGACGATTATTACCAAAGATATGTATGAAGTTAAAATTGCTTCTAAAGAAGGCTTTAATGTAGGAGTAATCGATAATCTATTTATTATTCTTAATACTAACTTAACAGAAGATTTAATTTTAGAAGGTCATGCTAGGGAATTTATTTCTAAAATTCAAAACATGCGGAAAACGATGGGCTTAGATATAAGTGATCGGATTGTTATCTATTACGATAGCGAAGAATTTTCTCGGGTAATAGCTAAATTTAGTGAATATATTCAAAATGAAACTTTAGCAAAAGAAATTATTCCTAAACATCTAGATCAAGAAGAAGTTAATGTTAATGGTATTAAAGTTTTAGTTGAAATAACTAAAGCTTAAAATTAGACAAAATGACTAGGAGACTAGTTATTTTGTTTTTTTTCCTTTATAATATAAGTAGGTGAAAATAATGAAAGACATTAGAGTAGTATTTATGGGAACTCCCGAATTTTCTTTAGCCCCTTTAAAGGTTTTAGAAGAGAAGACTAATTTGGTTTTAGTGGTAACCAAAAAAGATGCCGAAGTAGGAAGAAAAAAAGTATTGACCCCATCACCCGTTAAAGCTTATGCTTTAGAGCATCATATTCCCGTCTTAACTCCCGATAAATTAAAATTAGAATATGAAGATATTTTAAAATATCAACCCGATTTGATTGTTACTTGTGCTTATGGAAAAATTTTACCAAAAGTTATTTTAGATTATCCCAAGTTTGGATGCCTTAATATTCATGCTTCCGTGTTACCTAAGTATCGGGGTAGTGCTCCCATTCAATGGGCTTTATTAAATGGCGAAGATAAAACAGGGGTTACTCTAATGTATATGGATGAAGGAATGGATACAGGAGATATTATTGATGCTTTTGAGTGTCCTATTTTAGATAGTGATGATATTGGTACCCTTCATGATAAATTAAGTAAGTTGGGTTCAGAAATTTTACTTAATAATTTAGATAATATTGTAAGGGGTAATATTAAAAGAAAAAAACAAAATAATGAAGAAGCTACAATGGCTCCGATGATTGAAAGAGAAATGGAAGAATTAGATTTCAATTTTCCTGTTAAAGATGTTTATAATAAAATAAGAGCCTTTAGTCCTTGGCCTTTATCGAAGACTACGATATTTAATGAAGAAGTTAAAATAGTTAAAGCCCATTATGAAAAAGGAAAGAGTGAAGTAGGTAAGGTTTATCAAGACAAAAATAGTTTAGGTATTGGTTGCCAAGATGGCATAATTTATTTTGATTATTTAAAACCTATTGGCAAAAAAATTATGGATGTTAAAAGTTATCTTAATGGCAAAAAAAATAAGTAGGAGGTTATATGGCTTTAAAATTATTAATTATTAATTTATTAACTTTAATTAGAGTTATCGGAACTATTATTTTAGTACCCATATATAGTACTTATGGTGGTTATTATGTTAGTTTACTTGCTTTAATTTGTTATTTAACTGATAGCATTGATGGTATTTTAGCCAGAAAATTTAAAGCTTGTACTTTCTTTGGTTCCCTTTTTGATGGGGCTGCTGATAAATTATTTACCATCATGAATTTTATTGTTTTATATTTAATTACGCCTTATGCCATTATTCCTATTGTAATTGAATTATTAATTGTTTTAGTCCAAATAATGAAATATAATCATAATTATAATGTGCAATCTAATATGGTTGGAAAAGTTAAGACTTGGATTTTAGCCATATGTGTTATTTTAACTTTTTTTGTAAGTGATATAACTAAAGCAACTTTTCTTCCTTTAGAATTAAAAAATTGGGCTATTAATGCCTCTAGTGGTAGTTTATATTTTTGGCTTTTAACTCCAGCCATTGTCATGGAATTTTTAACTTTAATAAGTTATATAAGAGAAGTATTTACCGAAAATAATCAAAGTAAAGGAGAAATTGAAAAGAAGAAAACTCATTCTCAAGTTAGTTGGGCTGATTTTAAAAATGTTTGGTTAAATCCGGAATATTATGATGAACATAAAAATGATGTTAATATTAAAAAAGTTACCAAAATATCTAAGAAATAATCTTAGGTATTTTTAAATTTTTTCTAATAAATAACTAGAAATAAAAATATTATTTTTTCCCGTAGCATATTCTAAAACATATTGATTTTTCTTTTTAACTAAAATAAGACCTATACTGGGATTATGATATTTTTCTTTAATATTGTTATCTATTAAATGGGTATAAAATTCTATTTGACCAATATCTTCCGCCGTTATATTGCGGTTTTTAACTTCTATAGGTATATAACAATTTAACTTAACATTAAAAAATAACAAATCAATTTTATAAGTTAAATTATCTTTAATTATTTTATATTCATGGCCAACAAGAGCAAATCCCGCACCTAATTCTAGGAATCTTTGCTCGAGCATCTCAATTAAAAACTTATGAATAGCTTTTTCATTTAAGTCATTTATATCTTTATTGGTTTTAATAATAATAGGATCTTTTATCATATCTCTGAGAGTTAAATTATATTTGTTTCACTAGTTATTAATTTTATATTTTCTTTATCAGCATAGGAAAGCCTATTAAAAGCATTGTTTTTTATCTCATTAATTAATTCTCGACTAGAAAGATTATTTAAAATAATTTGATTAATGTAATAATTCCTTTCACTTTCATTTTTAATAGGTAATAACTTAACAATGTGAGACCAAGTTAATTTGGCGAGCACTGCTCGCCAAATTGGAAATAATTGATAAAAATTTCGCATATCTCTCATATTTCTGCCACTATAACCATTACCATATTCTTTAGAAAATATTTCTGACCATTTTTTAATTAGTTCATCGCCATACTTAGCCCTTTTTTCGCCACCTTGAGCTTCCATAAGTAATTTACCAATATGCCATTTGGCCATTAAATCATCATAATTATTTTTATATTCTCTAACTTTTTTATTTACCTCACTGTTTTCAATAATATTCTTTATTTCGTTAAAATAATCTTGTTCATACATAATATTTCCTCCAATGAGGATGTATTATAACAAACAAGATATGTTTATTTTGTCAGTTTTTGTCGAAGATGTTAAAAAATTAATTATTTTCGATTACATATTTCATCCATTGACTCATGATATTTTTCACATATTTCAATTAAGAAAGCCGTGAGAATTAAAGTTTTGCCATTTTCATAAGCACTGATAACTGAATGGGTAGTATTTAAAATAGCAGCTAAATTATTTTGAGTTAAATGGTATTTATGTCTAAATTCGCGAATATTTTTGCCGATAATTTTTTTATCTAAAATATTATCATTTCGCATAACTTTAGGTTTTCGTTTAAAACCGATGATATAATCCATGTCCACTTTAAAGTAATTGCATAAATCATTAAGCTTTCTTAGAGGAATAATTTCTGCTCGAGTTTCCCATCTCGTATAATTAGGCCGCGAAACATTTAAAATTTTGGCCATATCCTTTTGTTTAAAACCTTTGTATTCTCTTAACTCTCTTAGATTTTCTAATAAAAACTCTTCTAGCATTGTGTCCATTCCTTTTCTAAATTGTAAACTTTTTATCGTTATAATTAATTTAAAGGTACAAAAATGCGACAGAAAGTAAGAAAAAATTTATTTATCGATAACTTTATCTTAAAAAAAATAAATGGCGTTAACCATTTATGAATTGAACTTAACTGTTATATATTTTTCATCTTCGTATAATTCTTGAACTGCTCGGATAATTTTATTAGCTTTTTCATTGTTATGATCTTTAGAAGATACGACTATACTTATAGAAGTATCTTTTATTTTGACAAAAGAATTTAATGAAAATTTTTCTTTGATTAAATTTTTAATTTTTTCTTCTTCGGTTTTGGAATTATTTAACTTTTGCATATTTTCATAAGCCACATTTTTTTCTTCAATCGTGCTATCATTATCTAATAAAATGTTTTGATATTCTTCCATTAAAGCTTGTTTTTCTTCATCATTTTCGACTTCTAAAGCCACTAAAACATCAGATTCGGTTATTTCAACAACATCCCTGTTTTGATTAGTATCCTCAGCTTTTAAAACGGAAGCCACTTCATCATCGATACTAACATAATAAATTCCTAATATTAAAATTAAAGAAAATAAAGTAACAAACCATAGATTTTGCTTATTTATCATATATCCTCCTAAAATAAACTCATTATATTTTATGCTGGGAAGAATATTTTATGTTTAAATATTAAAAAGATTAATTATTGAAAATTTTGGTATAAAAGTAAGAGGACATTAAGGAAAATTTTAAACTTTTTAATTTTAAACTAAAAAGTTTAAAATTGGGTCGAATTTACCACATTTGATGCCAATTTCTATAGAATTGGCAAAAAAGTTGCAATTTTTGCCAAAAACTTTCTTTAAAAAAAAGGAAATCAGGCCATGAGTGACGAATAATAATAGTGAAGGGAGGAAAAATATGCAAAATTTAAAACCAGTTTTGCAACATGATTTTAAAGACTGTGGTGTTTGTTGTATGCAGTGGATTATTATTTACCATGGCGGCTATATTACCTTAGAAAAGTTAAGGGAAGATACCTTAACTGATTATAATGGAACAAATGCTTATCAAATAGTGAGAACATTCAATAAATGGGGATTTGATTCAGAAGGAGTTTTGGAAGATGATTTAACTAATAAAGATTTAAATTTCCCCTTTATTGCTCATTTAAAACTAGAAAATGGTTTAGAACATTTCGTCGTAGTCAAAGACATTATCAAAAATAGCGTTTATCTCATGGATCCAAGCATTGGCTATAAGAAAATGCCTTTAACGGAATTTAATAAATTATTTACGGGCCATATCATTCTTGCAAAAGTAAGAGATAATTTAATTAAAATGGATGAATGTCTAACTATTAAAAAATTATTTACTAATATCTTTATGAGAGAAAAGTTTCTTATTAGTAAAATAATTTATCTGAGTTTTATTTGGATTATCTTAGCTATTATTACTTCTTTTTACTTAAAAGTAGGAAGTAATTTAATTAGTTATGATAAAAACTATTTGCCGTATTTAATTGTGGCCTTTGGAATTTTAACCCTGATAAAAGTATTAACTATCTTTGCCCGAAGTTATTATGAAAACCATTTAAGTAATCGAGTTGATACCATCATCTATCCCAGTTTTTTGAATCATTTATTTAATCTCCCTTTAAAAAATATAAAGAGTAGAATGCCAGGAGAGATTGTGACCAGAATAACAGAACTAGCAATGATAAAAGGACTTTTTACTGATCTTTTTGTCTCATCTTTCCTGGATATGCTCTTAATGATATTATCATTAGTTATTTTATTTATCTTAAATAAAACATTAACAATTATTTTAATAATATTTATTATTATCTATAGTTTTTATGGGATAGTAGTTAGTAAGAGTATTTATTATAAAGTTCTAGAAAATCTTAATTATGAAACTGACTTTAATAGTGTAATATATGAGAATATTACCAATTTAGAAAGTCTTAAAAATTTGAATATTAAAAATATTGCTTTAGAAAAAATTGAAAAAGTTTTAGCTAAATATTTTTGGAATAATTATCAATTTAATAGCTATTTGAATTTAACTAATTTAGGAAAAGACTTTTTATTAGAGAGTTGTTTCTTTATTCTAAATTCCGTCGGTTTTTATTTAGTTATTACCAAAAAATTAGACATTATTAATTTATTTACTTTTAACATTATTTTATCTTATGGAATTGATCCCCTTAAAAATTTAATCGGAGCCATTCCTAAATTCAATTACATTAAAGCTTCTTTTGGTAAAATTGCCGAATTTTTAAGTATTGAAGAAGAAAAAAATAATCAGGGCTTAAATAATTTAAATGGTGATATTATTTTTAAAAATGTTAGTTACTCTTACAATAATTATTTTAATGTTTTAAAGGATGTTAGTTTTACCATAAAAGAGAATACGCATGTTTTATTAAATGGCCCAAGTGGTTCAGGGAAAAGTACCATTTGTCATTTACTTAATAAAGATTACCAAATCAAAAAAGGCGAAATACTCATAGGTAAAGAAAATATTAAGGATATTGATATTGTTACAATTCGAAATAACATTTTATATGTTGGTCAAAATGAAGAATTATTTACGGGAACTATTCGGGAAAATATTTTAGCTAGTAGAGATATTGCTAATGATTATTTTTTAGACATTTGTAAAATATGTGAAATTGAAGATATTGTTTCTAAGAAAGGACTAAGATATGAATCTTTAGTAGAGCCAGCATCGAAAAACATATCAGGAGGTGAAAAGCAAAGAATAATTTTAGCTAGAGGACTACTTAAAAAAGCTAATATTATCATTTTGGATGAAGCCTTAAGTGAAGTAGATAAAAAATTAGAAAGTAAAATAATTAAGAATATTAGAACTTATTTTAAAGAAAAAACAATTATTTATATATCACATAAAAATCAAAAAAGATTATTTGAAAATATTATTGAAGTAGGTGATAGTAGTGGATTATTTAAAAATAAATTATCAGAAACTATTGCACTTGAAAATTCCTAGAAATATTTTTATAGATTTGTTATTTGTTTTATTAATTATTTTATTCTTGATTTACACGAATACCCATTTCATAACGAAAAAAATGACCTGTTATGGGATATATGATGGTTTAGTTTTAAAAGTTGTAGCCAATGAGGCACTCTCTGATGCATTAAGTGACAACAAAATTCTATATTTCAATAACCAGAAATTAAATTATGAAATAGATGAGTATGGAGAATATGAAATTGAGAATGAAGTGATTTATCAACAGATAGATCTTAATATAGATAAAGAACTATATGATAATGAAATAGGAGTGGTTACTCTTTATTGTGACAAAGAAAAAATCATAACATTTATATTAAAATTATTTAAATGAGGAGGTAATATGATTAAATTAAATAATGAAGAAATGTTAAAGGTAAATGGAGGCGCTATGAGTGCGAGTATGTCTGCTTTAATTACGGGAATAGTTTCCGGAGTAATTGTGTTTATTGCGGGTATTTTAAATGGTAGCGTTAACTCAAAGGCTTGTAAATAGGAGGACTTATGTTAAGTAATGAAGAATTATTAAAAATTAAAGGAGGTTCTTTATCTGGACCTGTTATTGAAGGAATTATTAAAATTATGGATAAAATTTATGAAATAGGTACTTCTATTGGTAATTCATTAGCGAAACTTTTTACCAAAAAAAGGTGTGTGAGCGTCACCATTAAATAAGAAATTTAAATTAACGTTCATTTGGCACTTTGTTGTTGTCAAATACCTTTCTAGGTGTTATAATATCTTGTAGAAAAAGCGAAGGGAGGGCGAAAATATGACAAAGGTTGTAGTGCAAAATGGTAACATTGATGGAGCTTTAAAAAAGTTTAAAGTTAAAGTTGCCAGAAGCGGTGTCCCTTCAGAACTTAAGAAGAGAAAATTCCATATTAAACCTGGAGTTGAAAGAAGAATTAAAAAAGAAGAAGGCATTAAAAATTCTCATAAAAGAAATCATAATTAAGGAAGGGTAACAAAATGTTTGAACAAATTAATAATGATTTAAAAGATGCTTTAAAAAGTGGCGATAAATTTAAACTATCAGTATTAAGAATGTTAAAAAGTGCTTTACAATTAGAATCAATCAATAAAAAATGTGAACTTACAGATGATGTTGTCATAAGTGTTTTAAAAAAGCAAGTTAAACAAAGAAATGATTCAGTTAAAGAGTATTTAGATTTAGGAAAGAAAGAAACAGCGGAAGATTTACAAAAAGAAATTGCAATTTTATCTTTCTATTTACCAGAAGAAGCTAGTGAAGAAGAAATAGCAAAATGTGTAGATGCGGCTTTTTCAGAAATTAATCCTAGTAGTATGAAAGATATGGGAAGAATTATGAAATATGTATCCGACCATTTAAGTAATGCTGATATGTCTAAAGTAAGCGCTATAGTTAAAGAAAAGTTAAATTAGAGTTATATTTTATATATAGCTCTTTTTTCTGCCTTAGTCTTTTTTTCAATGCAAGAAAATATAATTTAGAGATGAATAATTTACATTTTAAAGATTCATTTAAAAATTTTTTATTTGATTTAGATAACTTCATAACTATCTATGAAGATACTTTGCATGTCTTTAATTTTACAAAATTAAATAAATTAAGTGATACGGAAATAGTTTTAAGAATTAATAATAAAGTTGTTTATATAAAGGGCGAGAATTTAAAAATTAAGCAAATGACAAAACAAGAATTATTAATTAAAGGTAAGTTAGAGAAAGTAGAGTTTAATTATGATTAAAAAAGAAATAGTTTGGATCAAAATAAAAGCCAAAAGTTATTATAATATTTTAACTAAACTAAGTGAACTTGGAATTACTATTTATGATAATAAGAAAAATGATGATGGCATATTAATTAAAACTAGTTTAAATGATTATACAAGGATTAAAAAATATTTAGTTAGTTATAAAACGGAAATAGTTACTTCTAGTGGCCTTTTAAAAATGAAAGAATTAATGCAAAAATATATTGTTTTTTTTCTAAGTAGTATTTTAAGTATTGTTATTTTATTTTTGGCTAATATGGTTATTTTTAAAATAGATATTAAAAGTTCGAATAAAAATATTCAAAATATTTTGGAAAAAGAACTTTCTAGTAGGGGAATTAAAACTTTAACTTTAAAAAAGAGTCATGCTCAAATTGAAAAAATTGTAAATAATATTTTAGATAATAATAAAGATACTTTAGAATGGTTAGAAATAAAATATGATGGGTTAATAATGAATGTTTATGTTACGGAGAAAACTATTCCCAAAGAGGAAGAAAGTTATGATAAGTGTAATATTATTAGTAGAACGGATGCCAAAATAACGAGTCTTAATTTATATCGAGGTGTTGCTTTAAAAGAAATTAATGATTATGTAACCAAAGGTGAAGTTATTATAACTGGGGAAATTACCCATAATGAAGAAGTTAAAAATATAGTTTGTGCAAGTGGCGAAGTATATGGGGAAGTCTGGTATAAAGTTAAAGTAACAGTTCCTTATAATGAATATTATTCTAAATATACCGGGAAAAAGCGTTTTAACATTAGTGTTAAAATTGGCGATGATGAATACGATATTTTTAAAAGTCGAATTAAAAATAAAAGGGTTAAAAAAACTCTTTTATATAAATTAAATGATTTTGCTATTAATTTTGTGGAAGAAAAAGAATATGAAGAAAGTGTAAGAAAATTAAGTGAAAAAGAAGCCTATAATAAAGCCTTAAAATTAGCGGAAGATAAGGTTAAATTAAAATTAAGAGAAAATGAAGCTATTTTATATAAAAAAGTTTTGAAAAAAGAGGTAAATGATAGTACAATATATGTAGAAGTATTTATAGTAACCAAAGAGAACATTGGTGAAATATCACAAATTTTAGGAGGTAGTGAAAATGATTCAAAACCTAATAATGAAAATAATCAATAATGTTTGGCCAATGTTAGTAGTTTTTATCGTTGCGATTGCGATGATTAGATTCTTTTATTTACGTAATCATCGAGAAAGATTTTGTCTTCATAAAGAACTAAGTTATTTATTTTCCATCATTTATATTTGGCTTCTATTTGAAATATTAACGATGACAGAACTCAATAGTGGCAGTGGTATAAATTTAATTCCTTTTTCGGAAATAACGCGTTATGAATTTGGAACTACTATGTTTAATTATAGTATTTTTGGTAATATTTTAATATTTATTCCTTTTGGTTATTTAGTGGGTGAGTATGTTAATCCTCAAAAAATTTGGCCTGTTTTAATTACGACTTTAGTGACAAGCTTAACTATTGAATTTGTGCAATTACAAATAGGGCGCAGTTTTGATATTGATGATATTTTATTAAATGTCATCGGTGGTATAATTGGTTATCTTTTATATATTGGTTTAACGGCCATTGGCAGACATTTACCCGATTTCTTTAAAAGTGATTTATTTTATAATATTTTATGGATAATAGTGATTGTTTTATTTGGCATTTATATATTTGGGTATTGGGGAGTTATATTTTAAATGATAGATTATAAGATTACAGATGAATATGGTTATAATAAAGATTATAGTTATTTAGATAGTTTAATAAAACGGGTTTTAAAACACGAGAAGATTAAAAATGCTACTTTAAGTATTGTCTTTGTTGGTAATGAAAAAATTAGAGAAATTAATAAAAATTATCGGGGCAAAGATAGGATTACGGATGTTATATCATTTGCATTTGAAGATAATGGAATATTAGTGTATAATAAGATACGTTTTTTGGGGGAAATTTATGTATGTATTCCCCGGATGATGGAACAAGCAGATAGTTATGGTCATAGCGAAACAAGGGAACTTGCTTTCCTCGTTTGTCATGGCTTACTTCATTTGCTCGGTTATGATCATATGGAAAAAGAAGACGAAAAGGTTATGTTTACGTTGCAGGAGAAGATGTTAGATGAAGACGAAAAAACAAGAAAAGAAAGAAGTTAGTTTAGTAAGAAATGTTTTAAATAAGTGTAAGTATACCTCCCAAGGTTTAGCTTATTGTTTTAAAAATGAATCTTCATTTTTAATCGAAGCTATTTGTGCTTGTTTAGTTATTATCATGGGTGTTTGTTTTGACATTAGTTTTTTAGAATGGGTTATTTCCTTTGGAAGCCTTTGTCTAATAACCATTATTGAATTATTAAATACCGCCATTGAAGCGGCCTGTGATGCTCTTACTTTAGATTATAATGAATATATTAAAGTGGCTAAAGATTGTGGTTCGGCAGCGACGGGAATAATGACTATTTTGGCCTTAATTGTTAATTTAATTATTTTTGTTCCCTACTTTATTAAGTTGTTCATGACTATATTTTAGGAGAAAGTATGAAGAGTGGATTTGTAAGTATAGTAGGAAGACCTAATGTTGGAAAAAGTACTTTATTAAATAGTCTATTAGAGCATAAAATAGCGATTACGAGTAATGTTTCAGGAACCACTAGAAATATTATTGAGGGAATATATCATGAAGATGGTTATCAAATAATCTTTGTAGATACTCCAGGTATTTCAAAACCTTTAAATAAATTAGGAAAAGTCTTAAATAAACAAGCTTTGTCTTTAACCAAAGATGTTGATTTAGTTTTATTAGTGGTTGATATTGAAGCTGGCATTGGAAAAGGCGATAAATTTTTAATGGACTCTTTATTCCAAAACAAAATTCCCGTTATCTTAGTTATTAATAAAATTGATAAAGTTTCCAAAGAAACTTTAATCATGGCAATAAATGAATATAAAGATTATAATTTCTCCGAAATTGTGCCCGTGTCTGCGAAAGAAAATGATAATGTTACCCATTTAATTGAGGTTATTAAAAAATATTTAAAAGATAATGTTAAATATTATGATGATGAAACTATCACTAGTAGTTCTTTAAGTTTTATGGCGGGAGAAATAGTAAGAGAAAAACTTTTACAAAATACCGAAGATGAAATTCCTCATTCTATTACTTGTCATGCCCATCATATTGAAGAGAAAAAAGATTTAATAAAAATCAGTGTTGATATTATTGTTGATAAACCAAATATTAAGAAAATCATTATTGGTTCGGGTGGTGAAATGATTAAAAAAGTTGGCACATTAGCCCGGAAAGACTTAGAAGAAATGCTTGAGAAGAAGGTTTATTTAGACTTATATGTGAAAGTAATAGAAGATTGGAAAGATAAAGAAAGATACTTAAAAGAATTAGGTTTCTTTGATTATGAATAAAAATATTTCATTCTTCCCATTATATTAGTAGGAAGGTGAAATAAATGAATAAAAAAGAAGCTTGGGATAAGTTTAAAAAAAGTGAAAAAATTGAAGATTATTTAAATTATAAAAAATGTGATAAATAATTAGATTAGAGGTTTAGCGTGTTAGAGAGTGTTGAGGGAATAGTTATAACAGAAACTCCTTATGGTGATACTTCGAAAATTATAAATGTTCTTACAAAAGAATATGGAATTATTGGGATTATTTGTAAAGGGGCAATGAGTATCAAAAGCCGTCTTCGAAGTGTAACGATGAAATTATGTTATGGTAATTTTAATATTTATTATAAAAAAGGAAAATTATCAACTTTAGTATCAGTCGATATTAAAAATAATTTTAAAAACATGAGAAGTGATATTTTACTCATTAGTTATGCCTCTTATCTTACAGATTTAGTCCATCAAGTTTTAAAACAAACGGATGATACCGCCATTTATGATGATTATATTAATTCGCTTTTAAAAATTGAAGAAGGATTAGATCCGATGGTAATTACTAATATTTTGGAAGTTAAATTATTAGAGTATTTAGGAGTAGGTTTGAATCTTACCAGTTGTATTAGCTGTGGTAATAAAAAAGAAATAGTAACACTGGCTAGTGAACGGGGAGGCCTTATTTGTAAGAATTGTTACCGAGGCGAAAGAATTATTCCCTTATCAATTATAAAAACTTTAAATATGTATTATTTAGTCGATATTAAAAGTATTAGCAAATTATCTTTAAAAGAAGATATTGTTAAAGAAATTAATAATTTTTTAACTAATTATTATGATGATTATACGGGACTTTATTTAAAAAGCAAAGACTTCTTAAAAACGATTGAAAAATTGTAAAGGTGAGAAAATACTCACTTTTTATTTTTAATTAAAAATATCAGGTATTGTTCATTGCCAAAAGTTTAGTAATCTTAATTTCTTAAACAATAAAGATATTTTTCTTGCGAGATAAAGTTATTTATTTTATACTATAAGTAGGGTGAGTATTATGGCTGATATGATATATAAGTATAGTGCAATGAATGGTGGCAAAACTCTTAATATTTTGCAAACGGCCTATAGTTATGAAGAAAATAACTTTAAAATAGTTATTATTAAGTCTGTCAAGGATACAAAGGGGAAAAATGCGATTATATCTCGTAATGGGATGAGTAGAGTGGTAGATATTTTACTTAAAGAAAATGAATCTTTATTAACCGATAAGAATTACAAAATATATTATACAGCTAAAGCTATTTTAGTTGATGAAGTGGATTTATTAAATGCATCTCAAATTAGAGAATTGTGGATGATTGCCCATTTAATAAATATTCCCGTTATTTGTTATGGCTTAAAAAGTAATTTTAAAGGTGAGATATTTGGTGAAGGTGTTGCTCAAATATTTGCGATTGCGGACATAGTGGAAGAAGTCGGAAGTACTAGTTTATGTTTATGTGGTCAAAAAGCCATATTTAATGCCCGAAAGATAAATGGTCAATTTACAGATGAAGGTCCAGTAGTAGTAATAGATGATGGAACTAAAAAAGATGTTGAATATGTGCCTTTATGTTCCGATTGTTATCTTAAATATGTTAAAATTAGGAGTGAAGAAGCTAAAAAATTAGCAAATTTAGTTGATAAAATAAAATAAATAATATATAATTTAGTACATACAAGTGATGACGGTGTGGAAAGCCCGAGCTATATAATAAGAGTGATTCTTCTTTAGAATAAGTAAGGTGGAACCGCGGAGTTAATCTTCGTCCTTATGATTCTAAAGAAGTTTTCTTTATTTTAGAAAGGATTATTTATGGAGAGTGAAAAAAAAGTAACAATGGAAGACTTAGTTAATTATTCTAAGCAATACGGATTTATTTATGCCGGAAGTGAAATATATGGAGGACTAGCTAATTCTTGGGATTACGGACCTTTAGGAGCCTTATTAAAACAAAATGTTAAGGATGCTTGGTGGCAAAAATTTATTAGAGAATGCCCTTATAATTATGGCCTTGATTCAGCTATTTTGATGAACCCTAAAGTTTGGGTAGCTTCTGGTCATGTGGCTAATTTTGCTGACCCTTTAATTGATTGTAAACATTGTAAGTCTCGGCATAGAGCTGATAAATTAGTGGAAGATTTTACCCATGGTGAAATTACTGGCGATGGTATGAGTAATGAAGAATTAATAGCCTTCATTAAAGAACATGGTATTACTTGTCCTAAGTGCGGTAGTGCTGAATTTACCGATATCAGAAAATTCAATTTATTATTTGAAACTAGTCAAGGAGTTACGGAAGACACTAAAAGTACCATTTATTTAAGAGGCGAAACCGCCCAAGGAATATTTGTTAACTTTAAAAATGTGGAAAGAAGTATGCGAGCTAAAATTCCATTTGGAATTGGTCAATATGGTAAAAGTTTTCGAAATGAAATAACACCAGGTAATTTTATTTTTCGAGTAAGAGAATTTGAACAAATGGAATTAGAATTTTTCTGTAAGCCTAATACTGATTTAGAATGGTTTGGTTTTTGGAAAAATTATTGCATTGACTTTTTAAAATTATTAGGTTTAAAAGAAGAAAATTTAAGATATCGTGATCACTCTAAAGAAGAATTATCTTTCTATAGTAAAGCGACAACCGATATTGAATATAAATTTCCCTTTGGTTGGGGTGAATTATGGGGTATTGCCGATCGAACAGATTACGATCTAGGCGTGCACATGAAACATTCAGGTGAAGATTTAAGATATTTAGATCCAGAAACAAATGAAAAATATTTACCTTATGTTATTGAACCATCAGTAGGAGTAGAAAGATTAATATTAACGCTTTTATGTGATGCTTATACGGAAGAAGAATTAGAAAATGGTGATACCAGATTAGTTTTAAAACTTAATCCGGCTTTGGCACCGATTAAAGCGACTATTTTACCATTAGTTAAAAAAGTTCACGCCGATAAAGCCAACGATATATATGCTAAATTAAGTAAACACTTTAATTGTAGTTATGATGAAGCTGGTAGTATTGGTAAAAGATATAGAAGATGCGATGCGGTGGGGACACCTTTTACGATTACGGTTGATGATAATACTTTAGAAAATGATACTGTTACAATAAGAGATCGGGATACAATGGAACAAACAACCTTAAAAATTTCCGAATTAAAAGATTATATTGAAAGCAAGATAGTGTAGAATAATCACGGGTGAGTAGATTAAAATCAACCACCAATAATTAAGTTAATAAAATAA
>CANQLN010000009.1 GCA_947624695.1 uncultured Bacilli bacterium | reverse complement strand
GATATATTGTGGCTTCTGGTACACCAGAAGAAGTAATGAAAAATGAAAAAAGTTTAACGGGACGCTACCTATCTGGTAAAGAAAGAATTGAAATACCGAAAAAACATCGAAAAGGTAATGGTTTATTCTTAGAAGTTAAAGGAGCAAAAGAAAATAATTTAAATAGTATAAATGTTAAATTTCCTTTAAATAAATTCATTGTTGTAACAGGTGTTTCGGGAAGTGGCAAATCAACATTAGTAAATGAGATATTATATAAAACCTTACGTAAAGAAATATATAATGCGAAAGATATTCCCGGAAAGTGCAAGGAAGTTAAAGGCTTAGAAAATGTTGATAAGGTTGTTAATATTAGTCAAGATGCAATAGGTCGAACCCCAAGAAGTAATCCAGCAACTTATGTAGGCGTTTTTGATGATATTAGAGATGTTTTTGCCAACATGAAAGAGTCTAAAATTAGAGGTTATGATAAGGGGCGTTTCTCCTTCAATGTCAAAGGAGGAAGATGTGAAGCTTGTTGGGGTGATGGTGTTAAAAAAATTGAAATGCACTTTTTACCTGATGTTTATGTTCCTTGTGATGTTTGTGGGGGTAAGAGATATAATAGAGAAACTTTAGATGTTAAATTTAAAGGTAAAAGTATTGCTGATGTCTTAGATATGAGGGTAAGTGAAGCTCTTCCTTTCTTTGAAAATATTCCTAAAGTTTATGATAAGTTAAAAGTTATGGAAGAAGTAGGTCTTTCTTATATTAAATTAGGTCAAGGGGCTCCAACTCTATCTGGTGGCGAAGCGGGTAGAGTAAAACTGGCTAAAGAACTTCAAAAGAAAGCTACAGGCAAATCTGTCTTTATATTAGATGAACCAACAACTGGTCTACATACTGATGATATTAAAAAGTTATTAGAGGTTTTAAACCGCATTGTAGATAATGGCGATACCGTTATTGTGATTGAACATAATTTAGATGTGATTAAACAAGCCGATTATATCATTGACTTAGGACCGGAAGGTGGTAAATTTGGGGGTAATGTAATTGCGACCGGTACGCCAGAGGAAGTTGCCAAGATAAAAGAAAGTTATACCGGAGAATTCTTAAAGAAAATATTTGCGAAAGAGAAATAATGTCAAAAAGATAACCAAGTTATTCACAGGTTGTCTTTTTTGTTTTATAATTAATATTGGAGAGTGAATATATGAATCCCGTAATGTTTACGATTGGTAATTTTGAAGTTAGATGGTATTCAGTTTTACTTTTAGTAGCGATGTTTGTGGCCATTATTCTTTTAATCAAAGAAGGAAAAAGGTTTAATATTCCTAAAGATTTTTTATTTAATTTAGCCTTTTGGGTTATTGTCTTTGGCCTTATTTCCGCTCGCCTTTATTATTGCGTTTTCAATTTTTCTTTATATAAAGATAATTTATTAGATATTTTTAAAGTATGGGAAGGGGGATTAGCCATTCATGGCGGTTTAATCGGCGGTCTAATTACTTTAGTTATTTATTGCAAAAGATATAATGTTAATCCTTTTAAGGTAACAGATATGGCAGTTGTGCCTTTGCTTTTGGCTCAAGCCATTGGTAGATGGGGAAATTTCTTTAATGGCGAAGCCCATGGAGTAGCTACAACTTATTATCATTTAAAAGAATTACATATTCCGGAAAAAATAATTGAAGGAATGAAAATAGGGGATGTTTATTATCATCCAACTTTCCTTTATGAAAGTCTTTATTGTTTAATCGGTTTCATTATTTTGCTTTTTGTGAGAAGATATAAATATTTAAAAAGAGGTCAACTAACCTGTATTTATCTAATGTATTATTCAGTAGGGCGTTTCTTTATTGAGGCTTTAAGGACAGATTCTTTAATGCTTGGTGGTTTTAGAGCGGCCCAAATTGTATCGATAGTTTTATTCTTAGTAGGCTTAATTTTCTTTATTATTTTAAGTCGGAAAGGTAAATTTGAAGATTTATATAATGAAGGAGAAAATAAACCGATTTTATTTTAGAAAGGTGATTTTATGTATGATTTAATAGTTATTGGCATGGGTATTGGAGGTATTACCGCGGGTATTTATGCCAAAAGAGGAAATTTAAATGTGTTATTATTAGATTCTGGTATGCCAGGAGGGATGCTTAATAATATTGAACAAATAAGTAATTATCCGGGCCTTTTAAATGTTAAAGGATCGGATTTTGCGGAGAAATTATTTAGTCAAGTTAAAGACTTAGAAATTCCTTATAAGTTAGAAAGTGTTAAAGAGATAAAAGTTTTAGAAGATAAAAAAGTAGTTGTAACAAATAAAGGGGAATATGAAAGTCAAAATATTATTATTGCAACGGGAACTAAGCCTAAATACTTAGGACTTGATAATGAAAAAGATTTATTAGGAAGAGGGATTAGTACTTGCGCTACTTGTGATGGGGCTTTTTATAAAGATAAAGTTGTGGCAGTTGTCGGAAGTGGTAGTAGTGCTTTGCAAGAATCTTTGTATTTAGCTAAAATAGTGAAAAAGATTTATCTTTTAAATAGGAAAGATGTTTTTAAAGGGGAAAAAATATTAGAGAAAAAAGTTCGGGCTAAAGAAAATATTGAAATAATTTGTAATGTTAATATTAAAGAATATCACGAAAAAGAAGGTAAAATTGAAAAAATAACTTTAGATAATGGTCAAGAATTAGCAGTTGATGGCGTCTTTATTTATATTGGCTATAAACCTAATACCGAAGTGTTTAGAGACTTAGATATTTTAGATGATCAAGGCTATGTAGTAGTTGATGAGAAATATCAAACAAGTATACCTGGAATTTATGCTATTGGGGATGTTATTAAAAAAGATATTTATCAATTAGTTACAGCGGCGAATGATGGTATTTATGCCGTTAGTAACATTTCCAAAATAAATAATTAATTTAAAAAAATAAGTTAAGAGAAATTAAGGTAAATAATAGGCTATTTATCTTTTTTTTGGTATAATTATTTTGTAGGTGAAAAGATATGGTTGTACGAACTTGGAAAGACTATGAAATATTAAAAACTAGTAAAGGTATGAAATTAGAAAGATGGAAAGATATTTATCTTTTAAGACCAGATCCTGTAATTACCTGGGACTTAGGAGACTTTTCCGAATATAAAGTGGATGCGGTTTATCACCGGAGTTCTACAGGTGGTGGACACTGGGAAAATAAAAATAAAATTAAAGATTCCTGGGTTGTTAATTATCAAGATTTGAAATTTTTAATAAAAGAAATGGGCTTTAAACATACAGGATTATTTCCGGAACAAGCTCTTAACTGGGATTTTGCAAGAGAAAAAATAAAGTCTGCTCAAAGAGATATAAAAGTTTTAAATTTATTTGCTTATACCGGGGGAGCTACGGTGGCTTGCCTTAAAGAAGGAGCCTCGGTTACGCACGTTGATTCTTCTAGGGGCATGATTGATTGGGCCAAAGAAAATGTTAAATTAAATAATTTAGAAGACAAGCCAGTTCGTTACTTAGTTGATGATGTCATAAAATTTGTTAAAAGAGAAATTAGAAGAGGCAATAAATATGACGCAATTATAATGGATCCACCTAGTTATGGAAGAGGGGCTAATGGAGAAGTTTGGTCTTTAGAAAATGATTTAGAAAATTTAATTAAACTTTGTCAAGAAATTCTTTCTGATAATTTTTTATTCTTTATTATTAATACTTATTCGGCTAATTTACCAAAAGAATCTCTTGCGGCTTTAATTGCGATTAATTTCCCTGGTAAGCCTTTTGTAGTTGATGATTTATGCTTACCGATAAAAGGCGTTAAGTATAATTTAGCGTGTGGAATAACAGGACGGATTACAAATGAATAATTTAAATGTTTTATATGAAGACAACCATATCATTGTGGTCGAGAAAAAGGCTAATGTTTTATGCCAAAGTGATTATACGAAAGATTTAGATTTACTTTCTATCGTTAAAAGTTATATTAAAGAAAAATATCAAAAACCAGGTAATGTTTATCTGGGATTAGTGCATAGACTAGATCGCCCCGTGGGAGGCATTATGGTTTTTGCAAGGACTAGTAAAGCCGCCCGAAGACTTTCCCAAATGATTCAGAATCACGAAATGGTCAAAGAATATCTTTTAGTCTGCCATGGTAAAGTTAATGATACCGGTATTATGGAAGACTATATGACAAAAAGGGAAGAAATAAGTCTTATTACGAATGAAAAAGAAGGCAAATATGCTAAATTAGAATATACATTACTAGACTATCAAAATGATTTAAGTTTAGTTAAAGTTAATTTAATTACCGGAAGACACCATCAAATAAGACTACAATTTAGTTCAAGAAAACACCCTTTATATGGTGATAATTTATATGGCTTAAAAGAAAAAATACCGGTTTGTTTATTTGCTTATCATTTAAGATTTAAACATCCAGTTAAAGATGAAATAATGGATTTTAAATTAAGACCTCATGGCGAAATATGGGATGGATTTAATTATGAAGCATGAGTTATTAGTGCCCGTTGGTAATTATCTTTCTTTAATCGCTGCGATTAATAATGGAGCTGATGCGGTTTATTTAGGAGGCAAAAAATTTGGAGCTAGGGCTTTTGCCGATAATTTTACGTTAGATGATATTTCCAAAGCTACAAAATTATGTCATTTATATGGAGTAAAAATTTATATTACCGTAAATACTTTAATTTATGATGATGAAATAGATGAGGCTCTAAATTATGTAAGAGAACTTCATGAAATGGGCGTTGACGCTCTTATTATGCAAGATGTAGGTTTCATTAATTTAGTCCATCAAACATTTCCTAATTTAGAAATTCATGCCTCAACACAAATGCATAATCATTCGAAAGAATCTTTAAAATTCTTAGAAGACTTAGGAGTTAAAAGAGTAGTCTTTGGAAGAGAATTATCTTTAGATTACCTTAACAATATCGAAACTTCTTTAGAAAAAGAAGTCTTTATACATGGTTCTTTATGTATTTCTTACAGTGGTCAATGTTTATTTTCTTCCCGCATTTTAGGAAGAAGTGGTAATCGGGGTGAATGTGCGGGAATGTGCCGCCTTCCTTATGAACTATATGAAGATGAAAAGTTAGTTAAAACTCCGGGTCATTATTTATTAAGTTCCAAAGATTTATCTTCTTTAGAAGACTTTAAAAAATTAATGGACAGTAATATTCTTTGCTTTAAAATTGAAGGAAGAATGAAATCTCCTTTATATGTTGCTTATACTACTAAACTATATCGAATGCTTATGGATAAGTATGAAAATGGAGAAGAATTAAAAGTTAGTGAAGAAGATCTTTTTACTTTGAAAAGTATTTTTAATCGGGAATATACCAAAGGCTTTTTACATAAGGACGATAATATTATGAATTACCTAAAACCTAATCATCAAGGGGTTAAAGTGGGCGAGACTCTAAAAGTAACGCCAGAGAAAATTAAAATTAAATTAACCCATGAATTAAAACAATTTGAAGGAATTAGATTTAAAAATAGTGATTTGGGTTTAACTATTAATTTTATGTATGATGAAAAAGATAATTTAATTAATAAGGGAAATAAGGGTCAAGTTATTTATTTAGATAATTTAATTGGTTTAAAAAATAACGATGATGTTATGCTTACTAGTCCGTTAATTGAGGAACCCTCTAATATAGTGAAAAAAATTCCTATTACTTTAGAATTTACGGCTTATGTCAATGATTATATGCTTCTTAAGGCTAGTGATGGCGAAAATGAAATAACTGTTAAAAGCCCAGAAAAGGTGAGTGAGGCTCTTAATGCTCCTTTAAGTAAAGAAAGAATTAAATTAGCTTTAGAAAAAGCGGGAAATACTCCTTTTAAAATTATGAAGATAAATATGGAAACGTCTGAAAATATTTTTATGCCTATTAGTTCTCTTAATGAATTAAGAAGAGAAGCTTTAGCCAAATTACAAAATGGAAGAGAAAATAAAAAGAGAATATTTTTAGAGAAAAAATATGAAAGAATAATTCCAAAGCCAAAAATAAATTCGGGGATAAGTGTTCTTGTTAAAACTAAAGAGCAATTAAAAGCCGCGAAGGACTTACATATTCCTAATATTATTGCAAGTAAAGAAAGTTTAATGACTGATGATTTAATCTTTAGAGTACCTAGAGATAATATACATCATGAATATAAATATCCCCATCTTTTAGTAACTGATTATGCGAGTCTTATTAAATATACCCATCAAAGAGGCGATTATTTTCTTAATATTACTAATCATTATACAGTGGATTATTTAAGTAAATATCAAGATGTTTTAACTTTATCAGTAGAAAATAATTTAGAAAATATGAAAGATATTTTAAAAAATTATCAAAACAATATTAACTTAGAAGTATATGTCTATGGTAATGTAGAATTAATGATTATGAAATATTGTCCTTTGAAAAATTTAGTTAATAAAGATTCTCTTTGTCATGTTTGCACCAACAATAGAAAATATTATTTAAAGGACCGGAATAATGAAAAATATTTATTAGAAAATAATCCTTTAACACATGGTACTTCAATTTTGGATTGCCATAAGATTGATTTAATTAAAGATATTAAATATTTAAAGAGTTTAGGAGTAAATAATTTTCGAATTGAACTACTAGAGGAAAATTATGAAGAAAGTAAAGAGATTATAGAAAGAGTTATGAAAGAATATGAATGAAGAAATATTAAATAATTTAAGTAAAAATTTAAATATTAGTTTGAAAAGTATTAATAGTACTTTAAAATTATTAGAAGAAGGAAATACCATTCCTTTTATTGCTCGTTACCGAAAAGAAGTAACCGGTAATTTAAATGAAGTTGAAATAAGAGCGATTGAAACAGAATATGCTTATCAAGTTAATTTAGAAAAAAGAAAAGAAGAAGTGAAAAGATTAATCGCCGAAAAAGATCTTTTAACCCCGGAAATAGAAGAAAAGATTGCAAGGGCGACTAAACTAGTGGAAATTGAAGATATTTATCGGCCTTTTAAAGAAAAGAAAAAGACGAAAGCCACCATGGCCATTAATAATGGTTTAGAACCTTTAGCCAAGATGCTTATGAGTTTTAATATTACCGGAAGCATTAAAGATTTAGCCCAAAAATATGTTAATGATAAAGTTAAAGACGTAAGTGAAGCCTTAGAAGGGGCAAAATATATTATGGCCGAGTGGATTAGTGATAATGCTTACTACCGAAAACAAATAAGGTCTTTAACTTTTAAAAAAGGAATTCTTACTTCTAAAAAGAAAAAGAATAGTATAGATGAAGCTAAAACTTATGAAATGTATTATGATTTTAAAGAAGATGTACGGAGTCTTAAAATGTATAGAGTTTTAGCCATGAATAGAGGCGAAAATGAAGGCATTTTAAATGTTTCTCTTTTGGCACCAGATGAGGAAATTATTAAATTTTTAGAAGAAAAAATAATTAAAAATGAAAATAATTTAGAACTTACTTCTTTAGTAAAAGAAGCTATTAATGATAGTTATAAAAGACTTATTGCGCCCTCTATTGAAAGAGAGATAAGAAGTGAATTAAAAGATAAAGCGGAAGATGTGGCTATTTTAAATTTTAGTGATAACTTAGAGCATTTATTAATGCAACCGCCGATTAAAGAAAAATGTGTTTTAGGGTTTGATCCAGCTTATCGAACGGGTTGTAAATTAGCCGTGGTAGATCGTACAGGAAAGATGCTTCATACCGCCGTTATTTACCCGCATGAACCGAAGTGTGAATATGAAAAGAGTAAAGAAGTTATTTTAAAACTTATTGATGATTATAATATTGATATTATTGCGATTGGTAATGGGACTGCTTCTCGGGAATCCGAAAGTTTTATTGCAAGTGTAATTAAAGAATGCCCTAAAAATGTTGAATATATAATTGTTAGTGAAGCGGGAGCTTCGGTTTATTCAGCCTCTCCTTTAGCCATTTTAGAATTTCCTTCTTTAAGTGTAGAAATGCGAAGTGCTATTTCGATAGCAAGAAGACTTGAAGATCCTTTATCTGAACTCGTTAAAATAGATCCAGAAAGTATCGGTGTTGGTTTATATCAACATGATGTTACGAATAAAAAATTAAAGGAAAGTTTAAATTTTGTAGTGGAAAAAGTCGTTAATCAAGTGGGAGTTAATCTTAATACAGCTTCTCCTTCTATTTTAAAATATATTTCCGGTTTAACGAAAAGCGCTATTGATAAAATTATTAATTATCGAGATACTTTTGGCATTTTTAAAACGAGAGAAGAGTTAATGAAAAAGAAAATTCTTTCGCCTAAAACTTATGAACAAGCCATTGGCTTTTTAAGAATACCAGCTGGTGATAATGCCCTAGATATGACAAGTATTCACCCAGAAAGTTATGCGGTCACTTTGAAATTATTAGATCATTTAAATATTGATATTAAAGAAATTGGCAGTGCTAAAATAAAAGAAAAATTAAGTAGTATTAATAAAGAAGAAATAGTTAAAGAAATAAAAATTGATCCTTATACTTTGGATGATATTGTCTCTTCTTTAATTAGTCCTATGAGGGATCCTAGAGATGATTTACCAAGACCTATTTTAAAGAAAGATGTTTTGCATTTAGAAGATTTAAAAGTGGGGATGAAATTAGAAGGTACAGTTCGTAATGTTGTTGATTTTGGGGCCTTTGTCGATATTGGTATTAAAAATGATGGTTTAGTCCATATTTCAAAAATGAGTAAGGATTATATTAAACATCCGAGTGAAATTTTAAATGTTGGCGATATAATTGAAGTGTATGTTACGGAAGTTAATAAAGAAAAAGGTAAAGTGGGCTTAAGTTTGCTAAAAGAAGTTTAATTTGCTAATTGAAAAGTTATGTATTATACTTAAATTAGAAAGGGAGTTTTATGCAAGAAGCTTTAAAAGAAAGAATAAGGGATTTTGGACTTAGTGAAGATGAAGAAGAATACATTTTAAGTAGAGATAAAGAAATAATTGCAAGATTAATCTCTATTTCCGAAGATGATGTATTAAAAGAAATTGTTTATAGTTTAGTTGATGAAGATATTATAGAGGTTAATTATAGTGATGAAGTTACTTTAACTTTTATTAATGCTTGTGTCTATAATTTTCCTTATGAAGCCTCAATTTATGAAGTGTTATTGACTCAAAAAGGCCAAGATGAAGAACAAATAATAACGGAACTTAAATTACTAGCTAAAGTCAAAGATAAAGAAAAAATTAAGTATATTTTATCTTTGTATGAATTAAAAGATTTACCTTTAAGAAATGAATTTGCTGAGGAAGCATTAAATTCCAAAACAATTTATGGGGCTCATAAAATTGAAGCCATGGTTAATTTTTATAACGAAAAAGTTAAAGAAAAACCTTATTATTATTTGGAAGTAGCTAAAATTGTAAGTAATATCAAAGATAGCGGTCTAGCTACTTGCGTTATTGATTTTATAGTTAATATTGCTTATCAAGAATGGGTGGATAAGAATAATTGCTTACAAGAAATAGCTTCTAAATTTAGGCAAGCAACTACTTTTTTCCATTTACATTTTATTAGTGAATTATTTAAGCTTGTAAATGAAGATAGTTCTATTTTACAAATTGAAAATATTTTTAAAGGGGTAGATTTGATATCTAAATGCCCAGAACGTTTTCAAGCAGAAACAATTTGGAAATATTTTAAAAATTGTTTGGAAAAAAATATAACTCCTGATTTGACAAAAGCTCAAACATTCTTAAATATTAAAAACGATAATACCGCATTTTTTGTTGATGAAGTTTTAGAAGAAGATAGTAAAAGAAGCACCGATACTTTAATAGACACTATAGATATTTTAAATAATTCTCATCATGATTATAATTTTGAATATGCTAGTGCTTTATTGAAATATCCTTCCCATCTTGAATATAGATTAAGTGCTGCTCAAATAATTAATGAAGTAACGGAAGAAGAAAAAATTCATATAATAGGTTTTATTCTGGGTGAAGAGGGCCCTTATAGTTTAGAAATTGCCGCGATTGGTAATACTCTTTATGATAAAGGTGAGTTAGAAGCGTTAAAACTTCTTAGTCATAATCACATTTTAAATGAAATAGGTGTATCTATTTTAATGGCGAGAATTATTGGTAAGGCTACTGATTATAATTATGATATTGTCGCTTTATATGAAATCTTAAATAAGGAAGATCATAAAGAGAAAGTTATTAATGCTTTAATGAAAGAATTAAGAAGTGATATAGTTAGTGATCCCTCTTTAGTAGCGGACATTCTTAACCGAGTTTTAGGAACAACCATTAATGCTAATTTTGCCTTAGTAGAAGATAAAGAAACTAAGAAAGAAAATAAAACTATTTTAAATAAAGTTTTAACTAAATTTAAAAAGAGTAAACAAAATTAAATTACGAATAGAAACTAAAGTTGTTTCTGTTTTTTTTAATGAAAAACCTCAGATTATATGGTAAAATAACTAATGAGGAAGTGATATTATGGGATCAAGAACAAGATTTGCTCCATCACCAACAGGCTTTATGCATATTGGCAATTTAAGAACGGCTATTTTTGAATATTTAGTAGCGAAACATGATGGGGGAGAATTTATCTTAAGAATTGAAGATACCGATCAAAATAGAAAAGTAGAAGGAGCTATTGACTTTATTTATAATACTTTAAAATTATGTAATATGAATATTGATGAAGGCCCTAAAAATAAAGGTGAATATGGCCCATATATTCAAAGCGAAAGATTAGATTTATATAAAAAATATGCGGAAGAATTAGTTGAAAAAGGAGTAGCATATTATTGTTTCTGTACCGAAGAAACATTATCTTTAATGCGGGAAATTGCTGATAAGAAGCATAAACCTTTTATGTATGATGGTCGTTGTTCCCATTTATCTAAAGAAGAAATTGCGGAAAAATTAGCGAAAGGTGAAAAATACGTTATCAGACAAAAAATGCCTAAAGAGGGTGTTAGTGTTGTTCATGATGTTGTTTATGGCGATGTTAGGGTTGAAAATAGTGTTTTAGAAGATCAAATATTACTGAAGAGTGATGGTTATCCAACTTATAACTTTGCTAATGTTATTGATGACCATTTAATGCATATTACCCATGTTATTAGAGGAAATGAGTATTTATCTCAAACGCCAAAATATAATTTATTATACGAAGCATTTGGGTGGGAAGCCCCAACTTATATTCATGTACCTATGGTTTTAGGTAGCGATGGCAATAAACTTTCCAAAAGAAATGGCGATGCTTCTTTTATGGATTTATATGAAGAAGGATATTTACCTGAGGCTATTGTTAATTATTTAGTTTTACTAGGTTGGAGTCCTTCTGAAAATAAAGAAGTATTTACGATGGAAGAATTAATTAAAGATTTTGACATTAAAAGAATTAGCAAATCACCTGCAACATATGATATAAAGAAACTACAATGGTTTAATCATAAATATATTAATGCTTTACCAGATGAAAAATATTTAGAATTTGTAAGACCATTTTTAACTTATGATGTCAAAGATAAAAGTGAAGAATGGGTTAATACTTTACTTCTTACTTATAAAGATCATTTATCTTATGGTAAAGAAATTAATGATGTTGTAGATATTTTCTTTAATGATGAATTTACTATTAGTAAAGAAAACCAAGAATTTTTAGCAAGTGATGAAAATATTCCTTTAGTAATTAAAACTTATAAAGAGGAACTTGCCTCTTTACCAGATTGGAATGTGGAAGCCATTGGAGAAGTTATTGATAAAGTTAAGGAAAAAACCGGTGTTAAAGGGAAACTTTTATATATGCCGATTAGAATTAAAATAAGTGGTATTGAACATGGACCAGAACTTCCCCAAGAAATTTATTTAATTGGTAGGGAAAAAGTTATAGAGAGACTTAGTTAAGGAGGAGTTTATGTATTTATATAATACTCTTAGTCATAAAATTGAAGAATTTATTCCTTGGAATAAAGAAATAGTAACCATGTATACATGTGGACCAACAGTTTATCATTATGCCCATATTGGGAATTTAAGAACGTATATCATGGAAGATATTTTAGAGAAGACTTTAAAATATGTCGGTTATAATGTTAAAAGATGTATGAATATTACCGATGTTGGTCATTTATCTAGTGATGCTGATACTGGTGATGACAAAATGGTTAAAAGTGCCAAAAAAGAGCATAAAAGTGTTTTAGACATTGCGGCCTTTTATACTGATGCTTTCTTTAAAGATTTTGAACTTTTAAACATTAAAAAACCGGAAATTATTAGTCCCGCTACGGAAAATATTTCGGAATATATTAAAATAATTGCAAAATTATTAGATACTGGTTATGCCTATAAAGCGGGTGGTAATGTTTATTTTGATACTTCTAAACTAAAAAAATATTATGCTTTAACTAATCAAGATACGGATGATTTAATCGGAGGAGTTAGAGATACGGTTGAAGTAGATGAAAATAAAAAGAATAAAGCCGATTTTGTTTTATGGTTTACTAAAAGTAAATTTGACTTGCAAGAATTAAAATGGGATAGTCCTTTTGGGGAAGGTTATCCCGGCTGGCATATTGAATGTTCGGGAATTAGTATTAAATACCTAGGAGAATATTTAGATATTCACTGTGGAGGTGTTGATAATATCTTCCCACATCACACTAATGAAATTGCTCAATCAGTTAGTTTCTTAGAGCATCCTTGGTGTAAATATTGGGAACATTTAAATGATGCGAGTGGCAAAATGAGTAAAAGTAAAGGAGATACTTTAACAGTTTCCACCTTAATAGAGAAAGGTTATAATCCTTTAAGTTATCGGTTTATGTGCTTGCAAAGTCATTACCGAAAACAATTAACATTTTCTTATGAGAATTTAGATGGCGCTGAAAGTGCTTATAAAAAATTAAAGAATAAAGTTCTTTCTTTAGAAAAAGAAGGAGAATTAGAAAAAGACAAATATCAAGAATTTAAAGAAAAATTCCAAAAAACTTTGGAAGATGATTTAAATACCGCTAATGCTCTTTCGATTATCTATGATGTTTTAAAAAGTGATTGTAATGATTATACTAAATATACTTTAATTAAAAACTTTGATGAAGTTCTTAGTTTAGATTTAACCAAAAATGAAAAAAAAGATGTGGATGAAGAATATATTAAAGCGAAAATTGAGGAAAGAAATAATGCCAAGATGAATAAAGACTATGAACTTGCTGATAATATTAGAGAAGAATTGCTCCAAAAGGGAATTATCTTAAAAGATACTCGTGAAGGAACAATATATGAGGTAAAATAATGAATTTTTATTTAATAGATATGGTATTTTATATAGTTATTATTTTAATTCCTATTATTGCGCAAATTAATATTAGTACTTCTTATAGTAAATATAAAAAATTAGGAAATAGTAAAAAAATAAGTGGTTTTGAAGTAGCTAGGAAAATATTAGACGCTAATGGTCTTGACGATATTTATGTAGTCGAAACTAGTGGTAATTTAACAGACCATTATGATCCTAGTCGGAAAGTAATTAAACTATCAAGAGATATTTTTAAAGGCGAATCTATTGCTGCAATGGCGGTGGCTGCTCATGAATGTGGTCATGCTATTCAAGATAAAGAAAATTATACATTTATGCGGATTAGAAGCTTTTTAGTTCCAGTTGTAAATTTAGTTTCTTCATTTTCTTGGGTTGTCATCTTTATTGGTCTTTTAACCGAATATTTTCAAATATTTTATATTGGTATTGCTTTAATTTCTATAGGTCTTTTATTTCAACTTATTACGCTTCCGGTGGAATTTGATGCTAGTAAAAGAGCCAAAAAAGAATTAGAAAAATTAAAAATTAGTAATAATGAAGAAGCAGTTGGAGTTAAAAAGATGTTAACGGCTGCGGCTTTAACTTATGTAGCGGGTGTTTTAACTAGTGTTCTAGAAATAATTCGGTTAATTGCGATATTTAATAGTGATCGAAGATAAAAAAAGGGAAATCAGTTGTTGATTTCCTTTTTAGATGTTTAAAAAATAAACACCGATAGTTAAATAAGTTGCATAAATAAGCCATAAAAGATAAGGAATATTTAAATAGAATGATGGCTTATATTTTTGATAGAACAAATAAAGTAAATAAATTACTAAACCTAAGAGAAGGATAGTCCATAAAATAGTAAATAAACGCCATTTTAGAACAAAGAAAAATATACTCCAAAGAAGATTAACCACTAATTGACTATAATAAATAATGCTTTCATCATCATCGGGATTATTACTTTTTTTAAAAAGAAAGTAAGAGATACCCATTAAAAGATATAAAATACTCCAAGCAATAGGGAAAATATACCCTGGTGGTGATAATGGTGGTTTAAGTAATGGCCCATAATCTAGAGAAGAAGAAATAATTAAACCAACGAGAGATCCTAATAAAAGGGGTAAGAATAAATAAAAAATATTGCGAAAAAATTCTTTTTGCAAATATATCACCTAATATATAATATTTTTAAGTGATAAAATATATGCTAGATTAATTTTTTATAATATTTCCAAGCTAATAATCTAAAAACAGTATGGTTTAATTCTTCTTCGGTAATTAAATTATTATTAATTCCCTTTAAAATATTATTATAACTTTCTTCATAATTAGAAGTAATTAATAGATCATTTCCTGCCAGTAAAGCTTTAACCTCTTTATTAGGAATATTTTTTAAAGCTCCCATATTTAGATCATCTGTAATAATAATTCCTGTAAATTCTAAATTATGTCTTAAGATATCATGAACTTTTTTAGATAGTGAAGCAGGATTTTCGGGATCAATACTCATAACAATGTTATGGCTATTCATGATAGCTTCAGCTCCCTTTTTTATCCCGGCTTCAAAAGGAGGCAAATCATATTTAACTATATCTTCATAACTTTTATAGTCTTCACTAGACCCTTTATGGGTATCAGCGTTATTGCCATAGCCTGAAAAATGTTTCAAAGTGTATGAAACACCCGTATTTTTACTCGCTTCAATAACAGCTTCTGCATATTTAGATACTTCTTCCGTTGGAAGACCTAAAGTTCTTTTATAAATATAATCATTCTTATCAGTAGAAACATCAACAACCGGAGCTAAATTTAAATTTAAACCTAGTTCTTTTAGAATTTGGGATTTGTATCTAACATCTTCTTGAATTTTTGCTAATCCTCCTTCTTGATATAATTCTTGAGGAGATTTAAAAGGAGTTTCCACTAAGTTTTTATTATGACTTATTCTAGTTACGCTGCCTCCCTCTTCATCTACGGCCGTTAAAATAGGAATTTTCGAAGTATTTTGTAATTCCGTAATCATATTTAGAACTTCTTCTTTAGTTTTATCTTTAAAGTCTTTTTCAAAGAAGATAAAACCACCAAATTGATATTTCTCTTGAAGTTCAACATTATTTTTACTTTGATAATGAACAAGTAAAACTTGGCTAATTTTTTCACTTAAAGACATTTCTTGTAATTTTTGATAAGCATCATAATAAAATTCTCTAAAAATTCCTTTATCTAACCAAGAAGAAGGGATGGAAGATGACTCAAGAACTTTATAATTAAGAACTTCTTCCGTATTACTTAGAAAAGTTAAGTCTATTTTTGTTCCAATATCTTCTTTTATATTTTCAAAGATGTATTTTTTATTTTGACTATCTTTAATGATTGTTTTATCATCATCATTATTTACAATAACACCAGAAATAGTGACAATTTTATCGCTTTTAAATTGCATTTTATGACTATTTAAAGCCAAAATAATTATGGCTATTAAAGATATTGTTAATATTAAACTATATATTGTTTTTTTCATGTAATTTCACCTAAGTATTTCTATTATAGCACGTATTTAGGAAAAAAATGCTTGTAAAATAGGAAAAAATGTGTTAAAGTAATAAGCAACTCAAAAAAGGGGGTTAAAATTATGGGAAAATTTAGAAAAATAAGTGATGAAGAGTCTTTAAAATGCTTAAGAGTTTATCGGGCAACTGGTGATGCTAGTGCTTACGATATGCTTATTATTTGCAATATGTGGCGAGTAAGAAAGATAGCTAAAGAATTCTTAGGTTTAGGACTTCCTATTACTGATTTAATATCAGCCGGTAATTTAGGTTTAATCGAAGCCATTAATAATTGTAATTTAGAAAATGTCACTGATAATTCATTTGGACCAATAATTGATATAACAATTAAAAATTATATGACTGATGAATTACAACGTTATGGTCAAAAGAAATGGTTAAAAAGTTTAAGCTCAATAATTGACTTAAATGAAACCGAAAAAGCTAGTTTAATTACTTCAGGTATTTTATTTGAAGATGAACTAGAACCTAATCCAGATTTGCATAGATAGTTTATGCCAAAGAAAAAGAAGACCTCTTTTTCTTTTTTTGGGTCTTCTTTCAAAAATTAATTATATCTTTTATTTAATACTGCTACACCTAAAATACTTAATAAAGAAATGATAAAAGTACTTTCAATAGGGGCAATATTATCTAATGTATTTGGTGTTCCCAAGTCAAATATTTCATTCATTTCTACTAAAGTTAATTCATCACCAGAATGGATTAATTCAGTTTCACCATCTACAGTCATAACAGCATCATCGCTATCATCTGGAACCCATAGAGTAGGATGATCATCGTTTTCGGTAGTATTAACTATATCAGCATCATTTAGAGTTAATTTATTAGTTTCAGTGACATTAGCTCCTTGACCAAGTTCAATTCCTCCAAAGCCGTTTCCTGAAACATCAATAGTTCCGACAAAAGTTACATCAGAACCATTTATAAGAAGGCCGGCATTACCACCAGTTAATTTAATATTTTTTAAAGTACCAGTAGTTTTATAGAATTGTAGAACATAAATTCCTGCCCAAACTGTATTATCTTTACCGCCTTCTGCACCAAAAGTTCCTACATATTTAATCATATGATTAGCGCCATCAATAGTTACATTTCTTGTTATATTGATTTTTTCGGTTGTTTCAATATCTTCCCCTAAAATAATGGTATCGATATCATTATTTTGTAATGCACTTTTTAATTCTGCTTGATTTTTAACTGTATAACTTTCGGCATGAACATTCATAATTGGCATTAAAACTATTGCCATTAAAAATAATGCTAGTCCTAAGTATAATTTTTTGTTCATTTTTTATCCTCCTTCCATACTAATATTTTTTCCCACACTTTATTTTTTATACTTTGCCCATATATTAAAAAAATGCCCATAATTAGGGCAAAAAATGAAAGATACCATAAATTGTCAAATTAGAAAAAAGGTATTATAATATTTATATGGAAAGAGATTTAAGTTATTTATTAAATAGACCTATTGCCCATCGGGGATTACATAATAAAGATAAAGAAATATATGAAAACACTTTATCATCTTTTAAGAGGGCTTTAGATAATGATTACCTTATTGAACTAGATGTTCATTTAACTAAAGATAATGAGGTAGTGGTTATTCATGATGATAATTTAAAAAGATTATTTAATATTGATAAAAAAATTAAAAATTTAACTTTAGAAGAATTAAAAAGTTATAAATTTCCTCATACTGAAGATACTATTCCTACATTTAGAGAAGTCTTAGACTTAGTTAAAGGAAAAGTTCCTATTGTAATTGAATTAAAATATGATTCAAGAGTAGGGAAATTAGAAAAAGAAGTAATTTCCATTTTACAAAATTACTCAGGTTCAGTGGCGGTTAAAAGTTTTCGAGCTAAGTCTATTAGATATTTTAGAAAACATGCTCCCGAGGTTATAAGAGGGCAATTACTTTCAGATAATCGCAATATTTTTTATACTTTATTCTTTTATATAAGAATTTTTTATGGGAAATTTTCAAAACCTGATTTTTATTCTTGCCATTTAAAGATAATTAACCATCCGAAAATTTGTCAATTAAAAGAAAACCATCTTATTTTAGGATGGACAATAAAAAATAAAAATGATATAAAATATGCAAAGGAATATTGTGATAATTATATTTTTGAAGAAGATGATTTAGGAGGTAAAAAATGTTAAATTTAGAAAATAAAATTGTAGTTATTACGGGCGGAACAAGAGGAATAGGCTTAGAAGTAGTAAGATCTTTTGCTAAAGAGAATGCGCAAGTTATATTATTTGGTTCTAAAAAAGAGTCAGTAGATAAAGCTATAACTACTTTAAATGAAGAAGGTCTTAAAGTAGAAGGATACTTTCCTAATTTAAATAATTATGAAGAAATAGAAGAAGTTATCAAAAAAGTAATTGCCAAATATGGCCGAATAGATGTCTTAATTAATAATGCGGGAATTTCTGCGAATAAAAAAATTGAAGATACTACTAGTGAAGACTTTGAAAGTATTATGGATTTAAATGTTAATGCCATGTTTAATGTTACGAAAGCTGTTGTTCCTTATATGAAAGAGCAAAAAGAAGGTGTCATTTTAAATACTAGTTCCATGGTTAGTATTTATGGCCAACCATCAGGAGTAGGGTATCCGGCCTCTAAGTTTGCCGTTAATGGCTTAACGAAATCTTTGGCAAGAGAATTAGCCCCTTTTAATATAAGAGTTAATGCCGTTGCTCCAGGAATTATTAATACAGATATGGTAGCGAAGCTACCTAAAGAAATGATTGAACCTTTAATAAAAACCATTCCTTTAGGAAGAATTGGCGAACCTAAAGATATCGCTAATGCTTTCTTATTCTTAGCCAGTCCTATGGCTAGCTATATCACTGGTGTTATTTTACAAGTGGATGGGGCGGCAAGAAACTAATTATCATATAGTTTACGATATATAGGTAAATAATAATTTACCTATTTTTTTACGTTGAAATACTAATTATATAACCATTATAATTTAATTAGATATCATATTGATATCATTTTATCATGTGATTAAAATTCGGCATTATAAACATAATAAGAATGAGGAGTAGTAATATGGAAAAAGATAATAAAAAGAAAGTGATAATAGGAACAACAGTAGCAATAGTATTTCTAATAGTATTAGTAATAAGTGCAACTTATGCTTTTTATACACTAAATGTCACCGATAGTGAAACAAATACAAATATAAATATTGAAACAGGATCAGCAAATGTCGTATCTATAGAACAAGGAGTAGAAAATATTCATATTAATCTATCAGTAACAGATATGGCAAGTAATAGTCTAAATAAAGAATATTATGCTACAGATCAAGCAGAAGAAAATTATAAAACAAATAAAACAGAAGGAACATTAGAGTTAGCCAAAGTAACTATGAGTAGTAAAGGAGAGACAACAGAGAATTGTACAGCCACCATGACAATAACCATGGAAACCCAAAAAGATTCCATGGGAAAAGAATTAAAGGCAGGCGATAGTGAATTATATATCGAAGTAGGAGAAACAAAAGAAACAATCGATTTAAGTGATTTACTAACAGAGC
>CANQLN010000008.1 GCA_947624695.1 uncultured Bacilli bacterium | reverse complement strand
ATTATAGGGTATTATTTGAGATTAATCACTTTTTTTATGTTTTTTTCTTTACACCCGTACTTTGAAAACACGACCGATAACTTTAACTAACTTGATAATGTAGAAACATTATGTTAAAATCATTATAGAAAATAGAGAGTAGGTGCGCTTTTTTATATGAAAAAAATATTAACTATATTTTTAGCGTCATTCATGATGATAACTATGGCAAAAGCAGAGTGCTCACATTCAGAAAAACTTGATTTAAATAGTAAAGCTGCTAATGTTAAAGCTAATTATGAATTGGTTGCTGATAAGATAGATTATGAGGATGGAGTAAGTAGTATTGAGTATTTTGTCATTAATATTTTAAATATTACAGAAGATACTTATGTTGAAGTTGCTAATGATTTCTATAATGAAGTAAAAACTTATCATTATAGTGATACTGATAATGGAAATTTAAAAATAACTTGGACAGATACTGATCAAATAGTTAATTTTACGATAAAGGTTTATGCTGAAAATAGTACTTCTTGTGGAGGAGAATTGCTTAAAACTTCGAGAATGGCTACACCTCGTTTTAACAATTATTATTATTTAGCTATTTGTAATGATGCTCCTGATTTTTATCTATGCCAAAAATATGTTACAGTTGATGAAATTGATCAAAGTGAATTTATTGAAAAAATTGATAATTTTATAAGTGGTAAAGTAGATGAAAACGGAGAAGAAATAAAAAGTGATGAAAATAAAAAAGGCTTTTTAGAAATTTTAAATGAATATAAATGGTATATAGTTGGAGGAGTAGTTGTAGTTGGAGCCGGAATTGGCATTGTTATCTACTTGAAAAAGACTAAGAAACAGAGGGAACTTGGAATATGAGAAGAAGTTTAAAAATATGGAGCTTAATATTATTTATAGTATTAAGTGTTAATGTCGTTAAAGCGGAAGAAGATAATTGCGACATAACATTATATACAGCTGATACCGGTTATCGAACTGGTAGCTATTTTGGCGGAGGCCCAATAGTTAATTATACTTTTAGTGGAACATCTAAAATAAATGGGACTCATTCTTATACAGCTTATTGTCATAACCCTGGGGTTAGTACAACATTTAATTCTAGTGGTGAGAAAGTAAAATGTAAGGTTGTATTTGATCCAACAAGTAAAGATTTAAATAAAAACACTTTTGGAGCTGGATTAAATGCCATATTAGATAGTGGCGAATCTGAATCTGTTATATATGTTGCTTCCAATCTTTATAAATTATTATGGCCAACATATGACTCTTCTGGAAAAGGCGAGGAAATTCAAACCAAAGTTTTAAGAAAATATATTAATGACTATTTTAATGATAATGAAATTAAAGATATTTTAAAACAATTAGGTAAAAAGGTAAGTAAAACTTATTTACTTCAACATGAATTTGATGCTTCACAAACAGCAACATGTGAATCTAATTGTGAATCTAAAGAAACAATGGCTAGTGCTAAAAAGTTAATGAAAAAAGGTTTAGAGGCTGCTTTAAAATACGCTACAGATGGATCTGCTAGTGTAACTATAAGTGATGATCCTAAAACTTCTAAGAAAACCGAAAAAGGTGAAAATGGTGTTGAAAATTACGTTCAAACTTTAACTTATGTTGTTGATATTAATGATTTTTCTGGGGAAAACTCATCTGTTAAATTAAATTTTGAATGTTCTAATTGTACAGAACTAGGAATAAATACTAAATTATATCTTGATGATAAAGAAATTACAGCCAGTGATTTAGCTAATAAAAATTTAGTTGAAGAATTTGTTAAAGATGGCGATGGCAAAGTTAATTTTAAAATTGAATTCAGAGCATCTTCTGATAAGTATTTGTGTGAGCAAATTAATTATGCTATTACTCTAAAATATTATGAAGAGTCATTATCTAAGAGTATCTATGAAACTTCTAAATGTGGGCGTCCTGGTTCTTCTTGTCAAGGATTTTATGTAATTGAAAAAAATACGAATGATTCTACCGATACCAGAGAAAGATCGGTTAAAGTTAATCATAGCGTTTCTTTATGTAACCTTAGTTGTGTTAATATAAAAGATATGTGTGATGCTGGTAATGAAAGAGCTTGTAATAGATTTAGAGATGAATTTAAAGGTGAATGTATAACTTGTACTTCATCTATTCCTAATATTGAATGTAATACTTGTAAAACTGGTGAACATGAAATAGATATTGTTGAAGGTTATAATATAAATGCTGCAACTTGTGAGCAACCGACAGAAGAAAAATTAGATATTAAGTCTTGTGTTGCTAATGATAATGCTTCTGATACAGCAGGCAATCCTTATAAAGTTGCTCAATTAAGTGATGCTTCAACTTATGCTAATGTTTATTGCAAAGAAGATTATCATATGACTTTACCTGGTCCTATTTCGACTAATAGTGGCGGCTATTTCACTTTAAGAGCTAGTATTGAAGGAACAAAACGTTGTTATACTAATGAAATAGTTCCTGATGGTTTAGATGCGGCGATTGAGGCTGCGGCGAGAGCTTCAGTTGATGCTTATAATACATGGCAAAGATGGGAAGGCGCTAAGGCTATAGATAGGGAAGGCGAATATGATGAAAAGACTTATGTCCGGAGTGATAAGCCTTGTTTAGAAGAAGATAGAGTTGAAAAAAATACTTTTGCAACTCCATGTAAGGAAATGGGTGGAACGTTCGACCAAGCCACTGGTAGTTGTTCTTATACCTATCGTCAATGGAAATATGCGCCAAAATTAATACGTCACTTTAAATATTATAAATGTAATTATGATACCAAAAGTTGTGCTTGGGTTGATGATACGATTGATGAAGTTGGAGATTTCCCAGAAGAGTGTGGAACATTTGCTAATGGTGAAAGCCTACCAGATTCTTTATATCAAGAATTAATTGCCTTAATCGGAACAAATTATACTGTTACTATTGGTGGTGGCACTGATTCCGTGAAAGATCCAAGTCGAACAGTAACGATTGGAACTGGTGATAAAGCTGAAGTTGGAACTGGTGGCATTAGAACCGTTATCGATGAATTTAACTATAATACTGGTTATAGTTCAGAAATTATTGATCCTGGCGCTATAAATAGATATCCATTTATTGATGCTTGGAAGATGGATTATGTTTTTGAACCATCAATGTATTATTGGTATCAAGAATCTACTTATCGGGCTATGGAATTAACTCATCAATTAGAATTTAATGGTTTAATAAAAATTGATGATGAACCAACTTATAAATATTGTGTTGGAGAAGTATCTAAAGATTATAAATTATGTAATGGCTCTGAAAGTGGTTGGCAAGATAGTTTAGAATTAAATGATACTTATGTTATAAAACAAGTCTATGCTTGTAATTTAGATGGTTGTGGAATGAGGGATTATGTTCAATCTTTAGCGGTATATGCTAAACAAGATATGGATGCGAAATCAGAATTTATCACACCAACTCAATACTATACGGTATTCCCTACAGGAACAATAGTAACAGCCAGAAAGGGAACTGATGTTCCAAATGGGGAAGCTATTGAAAATGGTCTTCCTGTTGAACCAAGAACTGAAGGTGTAAGAAATTATATCTTATGGGTTAAAAACTTAGGAGAATATTATAATGATGGCACTTTAGGTCGGATTTGGGGCGATAGCAATAGTGTAGTAGCGCATAACTTACAAGAAGCTAGTGCTTGTCAAACAGAGAAATCTGCCTTAGTTTATGATAAAGAAGTTGAAGATTTCGTTATTGAAGGTGGATCATATGGCTTATATGCCTGTGAATATGATGTTAATATTTGCTGCCCTGAAGGAGAATGTCCACCAACAGTTACTAATACATGTGCTACTTTAGTTGATAAAGAGGGAGTGACGCATTACTATGACGACAAAGGTAAGGAAGTTCAAGAACCTGAATACAAAGCCAAATGTTGTCCAAATGGTAAATGTCCTGTTCGTTGTACTAACTGTTTATTTAACAATATTGATTATCATCAAGTAACTAATGAAGACTTGAATCCAAATGACCGGGAAATGGGAAAGAACTGGAATTGGGATGAAAACATCAATACTGCAGTTGAATTAAAAGCTTATGTAACTACTAAAGAAATCGAAGATAAAGGTAATAGTATTTATGATGTTAATTTTGACAATCCTGATGATGTAAAAGATTTTGCTATGGAAGTAGTCATGGACAGTAAAATGATGAGTAAAATTAGAGCTTATAATAATGATCCTGAAACCGAAGGTTATTTGAATAATACGATGGAATGTTATGACTTAGAAGCTGGCGATAATGTTTATAAAAATGTTTATTGCTATAGTACCTTTATTGATTATTTAGTTGATGATGAAGATACTAGCAAAAATATTCGCTTTGCTATTCCAACATTAGGAAGCAAAAGACCTAGAACACCAGCTGAAAGAAAAGCAAATAGTGATAAATATTTCTCTAGTTGGCTTACAGCAGAATTTGATACAACAGATTGGGAAGTAACAACCGAAAGAGGCATAGCTTATTATCAATCAAATTATGGTAAAGTTTATGATGAAACAACAAAGAAAGAAACTGATTATCATGTTGGTCCATCATGGAAGTAGGAAGGGAGGAAACATAGAATGAAAGAAGCTTATTGGGGTTATTGGTTAGTTCTATTAGGTGTATTTGTTGTTATAATAATGTTATTAATTCAAAATGTAACCTCCAACAATACGGAAGATACTTATACCGTTAATCAAATAAGTGAAGCAGCAATGATTGATGCTGTTGATTATGCTTATTATCGTCAATATGGTGAACTTAAAATTAATCGAGAAAAATTTATTGAAAGTTTTATGAGAAGATTTGCTGATAATGCTCAATTAACAACTGAATATAAATTAGTATTTGCTGGTATATATGAAACACCTCCAAAAGTAGGCGTTGAAATAACCAGTAAAACAGAAACCTATGTTATTGCCTATGATTCTACTAAATTTGATATGGCTAGCCGGGTTGAGGCAATATTAGAACAAACAAATTAGGAGGAATAAAATGGGAAATTTAATTGCGACTTTAAAAAGATTTATTTCTAATAAAAATACCGTCACAATTTTAGCGGTACTAGCGGGAATAATTATTCTTTGGTATTTCTACAATTATCGGGTTAATCAAGCAATAACAACTGTAAGAGTACCTTATGCTATAGAAGGAATAGATACGACTAAAAAAATTGAGGCTGATAATATTGGTTATAAAGAATTAACGAGAAGTTCTTTAAAAGAAAATGATATTGTTCAAGATCTTAATCAATTAGATGGTAAATATGTATGTATTGGAACAAGTATTCCAGCTAATGGTTTCTTCCATGCTTCGCAAGTATGTAATGAAGAAGATTTACCAACAACATTCCTTCAAAACATTCCAGATGGTTATTCACCATTTGACTTACCAGTAACTAGTACATCTACTTATGCTAACTCTATTGCTCCCGGTGATTATATTGATTTATATGTTACTGTTCGAGATCGTAATAACGATAACAAAGTAATATTTGGTAAATTAATTGAAAGTATCGAAGTGTTAGCGGTTCGCGATAGTAGTTTACGTGATGTCTTCTGGGATTCTACAGCGGGAGATTCCGCCCACTTATTATTTGCTATTCCAGATGATTATTTAAGATTATTAAATGTGGCGCAACAAGTATCTGGTTTACAAATAAAACCCGTCCCTAGAAATGCGTCCTATACGCAAAACCCTGGGGAAACGCAAATTTCGAGCCGCGAAATATATTCATTTATCATGAATGAAGCAGAAATTTTAGGAGAAGAAGAATAAAAAAGAAAGGGAGAGTTCATAGTGAATGATGCTATATTTTCACAAATTGACTTTGGGCCTTTAAAAGAGTTTTTGGATGATGATAATATTACCGACGTTTCTTATGGAAATGGTGGTCAAATCCATTTAAAAACTCTTGATAAAGGTGTTTATCGAATTGAAAGACCGGAAATAAATAATGCTCTTTTAGAAAAATTAGCTTTTCAATGTTCTAATGTTATGGGTAAAACATTCAATATGGCTCATCCATTCTTAGATGCTGAGTCGGCTGAATTGCGGTTAAATTTTATTCATGATTCCATTGCAACCAATGGAATTTCCTGCGTTATTCGGAAAACGCCGGCGAAGATTAGACTTAATAAAGAAAAATTAATTAGTGAAAAATATGTTACCGAAGATTTATTAGATTTTTTACTTACTTGTGTAGAAGGACACTGCAATATTATTGTAAGTGGAGAAACTGGTTCAGGTAAAACCGAATTAGTTAAGTACTTAGCTTCTCACACGAAAGAAAATGAAAAGATAATTACGATTGAAGATACTTTGGAACTTCACTTAGATAAAATATTTCCGCATCGTGATATTGTAGCCGTTAAAACTAATAATATCGCTAGTTATACCGATGTATTAGTAGCGTGCATGCGGCAAAACCCGCGGTGGATTTTACTTTCCGAGGTTCGTAGTGCCGAAGCCGTTACAGCTGTACGTAACTCAATTTCTTCAGGACATAACATTATATCAACTATCCACTCTGATAGTGCAAGAAACGTTCCAATGCGGCTTTATTCTTTATTAGAATCAAGTCAAGATATCGATCAATTTTTAAAGTCAATTCACCGGTATGTGCAACTAGCTATTCATGTTAAAGGTTACATGAGTGCGGAACTAGGAAGATTCCAACGGGAAATCGTAGAAGTTTGTGAATTTTATGTTGATGAAGAGAATGAAGCCGGTTATAACATTATTTATAAAAAGAGTTTAGATGGAAAATTCCATTTTAAAAACCCAACTAAATATTTAAGAGATTATTTAGGAAGTCAAGGAGTTACCTTGAAAGAAAATTTATTTGTGGAAACTGATGATGAAGAAGAAAGTTCTACTACTTCATCAGTACCAAATGGGGTAGAGGCAATCGATACCCTTTAATAGAGGAGGTGCATAAATGAAAACATTACCAGAATTATTAATTTTATTAGCTTTAGCTATTTTTGTCTTAATGTATCGAAACAATAAAGATGGCAAATCATACAAAGACGTTTTAGAAAAAGTAGAGGGTATTTATGATAAATATGCACCATATTCTTTTAAAGTCGTTAGAGAAAAGACAAAAGAATTAGGGCAAGAATATACAGTAAAGCAATATGTTATGCAAGTAGTTATTTTAGGTGGTTTTGCCGCTTTAGTAGGTTATTTTTACTTCTATAGTATTATTTGGGCAGTAGTTTATGCTGTAGCCACCATTGCTTTTATACCATATCTTGCTTATTTGCGTTGTCAAAGAATTTATAGTGAATTTATTTTTGAGCAAATTCAAACCTATACAACTAACGTTATAATGGAATTTAATACTACCCAAAGTTTTGTTAAAAGCCTAGAGGGTGTTAGAGATTCCGGCATTATTGAAGAACCCGTTTTAGGAGATATTAAAAAAATGATTGACTTATCTTATGTTAATGGAACAATAGATGAATCTATCGAATATTTTAATTCTAAATACCCATATTATATGGTTAAAAATATGCATCAATTATTCTTACAAATAACTAAAGAAGGGGCTAAAGACGCCGGAGAATCTTTAGAAAACATGTCAATGGATATCGACTCCTTAGTTGAAGGGGTTTATCGTGACCAAATGGACCGAAAAAATTTCCATACGAGATTCTTAACATTCTCCGCTGTTTTGTTCTTCTTAGTAGTTATTGTCGAATTTATGTTAGGAGAAGAAAACTATATTGAACTTCTTAATATTTGGTATGTTCAATTAATTCTCCATGCCATTATTTTAATAAACGTTTATTTCTTAATTACTGGTGAGAAATATTATAATGAAGATGTGGGTGGTGAATAATGCAAATAGAGATAATTATTATTGCAGCTTTAATATTCTTAGTTATGACTTATAATGGTCAAGTTAGTATTAAAGATTTAATTGATGATAACTTCTATTTATTTAGAAGATTAAAAGAAGATGATTGGGACTTTTATGTACGGGCTAAATATGGTGATAGTGTTAATTCAGATGCTATTTTTACCAAAAGAATTCGTAATGGTTTATTAGTTATCATTGTCACAATATTTTTCTTTATTCAAAAGTTAAATGCCATGTATATTTTAATTGCTTTTGTTTTAGGTTTTGCCATTTTTAAAATGGATTACATTAATATCAAATCATATTATAAAAAGCATATGTATTATGTTGATAGTATGTTGCCATATTATTTAAAGAGTATTGAAATTCTAATTCAACACTATACGGTTCCCGTAGCGATAGGTAAGTCTATTTTAGATGCTCCTGATATATTTAAAGATGGTCTTCAAGAAATGATTAATGAAATAAATTCTGGGGTTGATACTATTGATCCTTATATGAATTTTGCAAAAAAATACCCAGTAAGAGATTCCATGAGAATGATGCGGCTTTTATATCGGTTAAGTTTAGGTAGTCAAGATCGAAAACAAGAGCAAATGTTAATGTTTTCAAGAACTATTTCTAATTTACAACAAAAAGCCAGAGAGACAAAATATAAAAATAGACTTGATAAAATGGAAGGTAAAACTATGCATATGTTAGTTTCTACCGGTTTGGGTGTTATGATTTTACTAGTATTTGCCGTTTTACAAATGATGAACTTATAAAATTATCATTCAGTTGATAATTTTTTTTGACTTAAAAAATAGGGGCATGATAAAATAAAAGAGAGGTAGATAAAAATGCAAGAAAAATTAAAAAAATTTAGGCCTTATCTTTTAAATAGTTTATTAATTGTAGGGTTATTTTGTTTAATATTAATTATAAGTAAGTCTGCTCCTTTTGGTAGTAAACTTTCTATTGGTAAGTCAGACGCTATTTATCAATATAAGCCTATGCTTTATAATTTTATTATGCGTCTTAAAACTGGAACGATATTCCAGTATACTTTTAACAATGGTTTAGGTAATTCATTTTTCTTTAATTTTGCTTATTATCTAACAAGTCCCTTAAATTTAATAGCTATCTTTTTTAATAATCCAGATATTATGTATTTAAGTGTTATTTTAATAAAAGTTTTTTTGACAGTCATATTTTGTACCTTTTATGCTAAGAAAAAAGGATGTTCCGATTTAGCCTCTTTTATAGTAGCGTTATCTTATGTTTTTTCTAGTTGGTTTATGGTTTATTACTATAATATAATGTGGCTAGATACTTTCATGATATTTCCATTATTTCAATATGGTCTAGAAAAATTAATTAATGAAAAAAGAATTCCGATTTTTGTTTTTACTTTTGCTTATTTGTATGCGACTAATTTTTATTTAGCTTTTTCGGTATTAGTCTATGCGTTAGTTTATTTTATTATTGGAAATTTCTTTTATCAAAAAGATAATTTTAAAGAAAAAATTAAAAAGACTTTACTGTTTTTTCTATCTTTAATCATTGGTATTTTAATCATTGCTTTTTATTTCCATATGTTAGTGGTGGTAAAAAAACAAATGGGTCTTGGTTTTTCAGATGCCTCGAATAGTCCTTATATTTTAACTACTTTAAATTTTTTAAAAAGTTTATTTTTTGGCAATAATATTTTAACGATTGGCTTTTCAGGAATAACTTATCCTAATATTGCCTTAAATACTTTTATTATGCTAAATGTTATTTACTATTTCCTTAATTCGAAAATTAAGCCTCGCGATAAAGCCTTTGCCTTTATTGCTATAACTTTAGTTATTGACTGCTTATTCTCACCTAAATTAGATTATATTATGCATTTTTTCCATACCGTTGTGGGTCTTACTTATCGCTATACTTTCATTTTTGCTTTTTTAGCTATTATGTTATTTATTAAGAACGTTAATAATTTTGATCAAAAAGATTTCAAAAAAATGGTTCCAGTCATAAGTATTATTTTAATAATATTACTTTTAATTGGTAAAAATATGACATCAAAAGTTTTTATTCTAAATATTATCTCTTTGATATTTTATTTATTGATAACTATTTTTTATAAAGATAATAAATTGTTTAAAACTTTAATAACTTCTTTTATTGTTATAGAAATATTTATAGTAGGGCTTTGGACTATTCCTTCTAATGTTAAATTAAAAGAAGAAGCTAATCGGGGAAATTTTAATAAAGAAAATTATTCTTATCGCTTAAATACTATTGGACAAAATGATTACGTTAATAAAAATTTATATTCCAATCAAGATGTTACTTATTTGTTTAGTTCAATGACTTATAATAATATTTTAGACCTTAATAATAATCTAGGATTTCATTCTAAAATAAATGGTATTTCTGGTAATATCTATAATGATTTATATTCCTTATTATTTAATGTTAAAAATGAATTATATTTAGAAAAAATATATACAGTAAATAAGAATATTAAAAATGTTAAATTTAAGGAAAATAATATAAAAGAAAATACGGAAGATTTAGTTTTTCAAATGGTGGGTATAAAAGATATCTATGATGAAGAAATTTTAAAGCCAATTAAGAGTGATGAATTATTTAATTATTATAAAACGGATTATAAATATTATTTAGTTCAAGATAATGAAGAAATAAATGTTGCTAAAAGTAGGGAATTTGAAACAAACAAAAAAGTAGAACAAGTTTTGATTTATACTTTAAATGAAAAAAAATTACAAGAAATATATGAGGCTTTAAAAGATAAGCAAATAAGATATACTTCTTATAATGATGATAAATTAGAAGGAAATATTAATGTCTCTAAAGATGAAATAATATTTACCTCTATTCCCTATGATGAAGCTTGGGAAATTACGATTGATGGTGAAAAAGTTAAGCCTATAAAAATACTAGATTCTTTAATGGGAATAGAAGTTAAGGAAGGAAAGCATCAAGTCACGATGGAATATAAAAATGATTTTTCTAAGTCAATAATTATTTCAATTAGTTCCTTTAGCGCTTTTACAATTATAATATTAATTAATAAAATAATAAAAAAGCGTAATAAAAAATTCAATTAATTGACGTAAAAAATACATTTTTTACATTTAAACATTATTTATGATAAATAATTAATTGATATTTTGAAAATAATTAGTTATAATAATTATATATAATAAAAGGAGGAGATAAGTTTGAAGGAAGCGACTGGTGAATTAAATATGACTGTTGTAACTGTTGTTGCAATCGCCGCAATTCTAGCATTCTTTTATTTAGTTATTTGGCCTACAATTAGAGTAAGTTTAAGTTTAACAACTGCTTGTAGTAGTGCAGGAAATACAGAAATGACTTTTAAAGATGCTGATGGTGCTGATTCAATAACATGCAAAGGTGGAATATGTACTGATGTAGCAACTCAAACTACAAAGACTTGTAAAGATAATAGTAATAACAAATCCGGTGGCGGTAATTAATTTAAATTATGAAACAAGCGACTGGTAATTTAAATTCGACTATAGTAGTACTTGTGGCTATTGGAGTTCTAATAGCCTTTTTTTACTATACGATTTGGCCTTTAGTAAGGACTAATTTTGAGCAAAATTCTCAATGTAGTAAAGCCATATGTGATCCTTGCGAAGAGGATGCTAGTGGTAAGAAAAATTGTGATTTTGTTACATGTTATCCTCGAGGAGAAGAACATATCGAAGGTGAAAATGGTAATAGTTTTCAATGTGTTTGGAAGGGTTAAGGAAGTGAAATAGTGAGAGAAGCTATTGGAGGAATACCGATATTTCAAATTGTTGTAGTATTTATTTTGCTCTTTACTGGTATTATGTGCTTAACCATTAATAGATCAAAGGCTTTTGGAGTTAAGGATGAAATAATTACTATAATAGAAACAGAAGGAACAGATTCTGCTTCTTTTGAGTTAGATGAACGTATTAATTCTTTAATTGCGGAACAATTAAAAACGGTAGGTTATCGGATTACCGGACCTTGCCCTGAAGATTATAAAGGTTATAACCGAGATGGTAATGAAGTAACAAGAGGCGATGCCGCTTATTGCATTAGATTTAATCAAGTTGATAATGTTTTTTATGAAGATGCTAAAAAGAAATGTAGCAATTCTAAATGTACACCGACAGCTAATGATTTTCCTGGCATGGCTTATTATGATGTAATTTTATTTTATCAATTAGATATTCCTCTTGTAAGAGATTTATTTAATTTTAAAGTTACTGGTTCAACGAAGATTTTATTTAAGTAGGTGAATTATGAGAGAAGCGATAGGAGCAGAAACAATTTTTAAAGCAATTATCATATTTACTTTAATCTTTGCGGCCTTTGTGGCGGTAGCAATAACCTATAATAAGGCATATCGAATGAAAAACCAGACTATGTTTATTTTAGAAAAATATGAAGGAATTAATGATAACTCTTTAAGAATTATTAATAATTATTTAAAAAATAATGGTTATAAAACAACAGGAAGTTGTGATTCGGGAGATTATGGAATTAAGAGTTTAGATGATATTACTTATGCTACCGCTAATGGTAGTGATAAATTTTATTATTGTTTAAAACCTGTTAATAAAGATAATAAAACTTATATAACTATTAAAGTGTTTTTTAGATTTGGTTTACCATTTTTAGATGATTTATTAACATTTAAAGTTACGGGTGAAACAAAAGGAATTAGAAATTATTAGTAAAGGGGAAATTTGAGATGAATGTAATTGTATCAAACAAATATCAAACATTGCTAGGAACATTAAATATTGATGTTATTAAAGCAATTAATGGAGAATTTACGGTAACTGATTTAGCCAATCAATTTACCAATTTTTTCTATAATAAAATGATAATTGATATAACAGCGATTAAAAATTATCAAAACGTTAATGTTATGCGGGAATTATCTATGAATTTTGAAATGGAAAAAGTTATTTTACTTCTTGATGATTCGCCTGCAGTTAATTCTGGTAATTATCTTTCTCAACTGGTATCTTTTGGTATTTATAATTTTACCAGAAGTATTGATGCTATTCCATTTTTAATTGATAATCCTAATTCTTATAAAGATGTTGCGGGGTATCAAAATATCAATAATGCTCCAAGTGGTTCAACAGGCATGAAAATGAAAGGCCAAGATAAAAAAGAAGAAGTTCATTTGGAACAAAGAATTATCGGTTTTAAAAATGTTACTGAACATGCAGGAGCAACAACCTTAATTTATATGCTTAAAAAACATTTAGAAGAGGCTTATAAAGTTAAAGCTATTGAAATCAACAGTACAGATTTTGAATATTTTAATGATAAAACTTTAGAAAGTGCCGATTTTATGAATGTTACTTATAAAATAGCTAATTATAGTGAGGCAGAAGTAATATTAGTCGATTTAAATGATGGCCCTGATAATATTTGTACGGAAGTCATATATTTAATTGAGCCAGGAATAATTAAATTAAATAAATTAATAAGAAATGATCGGAAGGCTTTTGAAAAATTAAAAAATAAGAAAATTGTTTTAAATAAAAGTGTTTTGAATAGTAATGATGTTTCTGATTTTGAATATGAAAGTGGTAGTAAAGTATATTTTAATATTCCTTGTCTAGATGAAAAAATTTCTAATAATAAAAAAATAAAAGAATTTTTAATTGCTTTAGGTTTTTCAAGATTAGAAATTGATAACGATAAAATGTGGTAAATATTAGTAAAAAAAATGGTATTTTCTTGACATATATTTATAAATTAGATAAAATTTAGATAAGAGAAAAGAAAGAAGGAAAAATATGTTATTAGGATTTTGTAGTGAAACAGCCAACATTTGGAATGTAGTTGGTTATATAGTAGTAGTTATTAAAATTGTTATTCCTTTAATGTTAATTGTTTTAGGAATGGTTGATTTAGGAAAAGCTGTAGTATCAAGTGACGAAAAAGCTATTAATAAGTCTGTAAGTACTTTAATTAAAAGATTTATTGCTGCCGTAGTTGTATTTTTTATTCCAACTATTGTCAGTGCTTTATTCAATGCTTTATCATTACTTGGTGATCAAGAACCAGATTATAATGTATGTGTTCAATGTGTAACGCAAACTTGTCCTGAACTTGCTAAACAAGCAACAGGAAATATTCAAGCTCCAGCTCAAACTCAAACAGAGCAATAATTAATCACTTCGGTGATTTTTTTTAAGTTTTAAAATTATTTAATTTAATGTGTTTTATAAATTGTGAAATCAGTGATTTCACTTTTTTAAAATTTTCTAATATTATAAATTTTATTTTAAATTGGTGGCACACTGTGCCACCTTTTTGAAACATTACATAAAATGATATAAAAATGTTTTATTATTATATTTTTTCTCTCATATTATTTAATAATTTAAATGATGTTATATATATTCCTTTATCATTTATATATTTCATAACATACTTATCTTTTTCTTTAACTATTAATATTCCTTCGGTTTTGGAATGATGTTCTTTTTTAATATTCTTATCTATATAATCCATATAAAATTGTACTTGGCCTAGTTGGGATGGTTTATATTCTTCATTTTTTACTTCGACAACGACAAAAGCATTTATTTCATAATTAAAGAATAATAAGTCAGTATGATAAGTTTTATTATTTATTTTTAATGGATATTCATGGCCAATAAGAGCAAAGCCACTACCTAATTCCAAGAATCTATCTTCAATCATTTCAATAAGTAACTTATGAATTGCCTTTTCATTTAAGTTATTTATATCTTTATCTGTCTTAATAATAATAGGATCTTTTATCATATCTCTGAGAGTTAAATTATATTTATTTTTATCATCAGTTACTAATTTAATATTCTTTTTGTCAGCGTAAGATAATCTTTCAAAAGCCTTATTTTTAATTTCATTAATTAATTCTCGACTAGAAAGGTTATTTAAAATAACTTGATTAATATAGTAATTTCTTTCATTTTCATTTTTAATGGGTAACAAAATTTTTATATGAGTCCATGTTAATTGGGCACGCACTGCGTGCCCGATTGGAAAAGTAGTATAAAATTGCCTCATATACTTCATATTTCTTATATTATAACCATTACCATATTCTTTAGAAAATATTTCTGACCATTTTTTAATTAATTCATCACCATACTTAGCCCTTTTTTCTCCTCCTTGGACTTCTATTAGTAATTTGCCAATATTCCATTTAGCCATTAAGTCTTCATAATTATTTTTATATTCTCTGACTTTTTTATTTACTTCAGCATTTTCAATGATACTTTTTATTTCATTAAAATAATCTTGTTCATGCATAAATATTTCCTCCAATGAGGATGTATTATAGCAAACAAGATCCATTTATTTTGTCAGTTTTTGTCGAAGATATTAAAAAAATATTCTTAACTATAAATTATTTAAGATAACTTGATTAATATAGTAATTTCTTTTATTCTCATTTTGGAGTGTCAACAATTCTATTTATGTGACCAACTTAATTTGGCCGACACTGTCGGCCAAATTGAAAATAATTGATAAGATTGTCTCATATTCCTTATATTATAACTATTAAAAAAACTCGGATTTCCGAGCTATAGCATATACATATTGGTTGTGTTAGTTTCATAATCATCAGCGGAAACGACATTACCAGTATTTTCTAATTTACTTAAACGATAATCCATTCGATTTAATTGTCTTTCAATTTTAGCTAATCTACTTTCTATATCGCTACCATCGCTATTTGTGGTATAATTATTAGGTATAGGGCCAGGTCCTTGATAAAAATAATTGCTCCCAGTTTGGTAAGGCATTGGTCCCACATTATTCATATTAGGATTGTAGGATTGATAAGAACTTTCAGCAAAAAAAGAATTTCTCGTTTTGCGCATAATATACCTCCTACAACATTATATGTTTCTATAAGGGAAGTGGTTAAAATGCGTATGCGAAGTCCTAAATATAAAGATGAAGTTATTCTTAACTGTCCTTTTTTAATTGATAAAGAAATTAATTTTGCCAAAGAGCAACCTTTACATGTCGAAATTGGCATGGGCAAGGGAAATTTTATTATTAATATGGCTTTAAATAATCCTGATATTAATTTTATTGGGGTTGAAAAATATTCCTCAGTCGCTGCCATTGCCATTAAAAAGGCCTTAGAATATGATTTGCCTAATTTAAAAATGATTATCAGTGATGTAGTTAATTTAGAAGAAATTTTAAAAAATAAAGTTGATGTTATTTATTTAAATTTTTCTGATCCTTGGCCGAAGAAAAGACATGCTAAAAGAAGATTAACTTCTGAAGCCTTTTTAAAACTATATGATAGCTTTTTCAAAGATAAAAATAGAATTATTTTAAAAACCGATAATGATGCTTTATTTTCTTATAGTGTTAATTCTTTACAAGATTATGGTTATATCCTTGAAGATATATGCTATGATTTGCATGCTAGTAACATTCCTAATGTCCTAACCGAATATGAAGAGAAGTTTAGTAAAGAGGGAATAAAAATAAAATATTTGAAAGCAAGTAAATAAACGTGATATAATTATTATGGAGTTAAAAATATGAAAATTAAAAAGATATTTTTAGGTATAATAGGCATCTTATTTTTAACAGGATGTACTAATATAAAAAATTTAGCTTATGTCGATATTATAAATATGCTAAGCATTAGTAATAAGAGTATTAATACTTATAATCAAGGATTTAAATATTATATTCCTAAAGGCTTAAGTATTAAAGAAGCGGGTTCTAATTATTCAGTTATTGAAGGAGAAAAAACAACGTATTATTTATATATTGATCTAATAAGTTATTTTAATAAAAAAGAATTAAATTATGTTTCTAGTAAAGATTCTTTTTATAGTGAAATGATTAAATATCAAGATAAGCTTGGTTATGTAGATATTAAATTATGGGAAAATAATCAATATCTGATTGAAATTATGTATAATTATGCTAAAATAGAAGTAATGGTAGATGAAGAATTGATTAAGGAAGCGTTAATTAATTCGGTAAGAATATTAAGAAGTATAGAGTATAATGATACCATAATTGAAAATCTATTAAATGATGACAATTTAAATTATACGGAAGAGGTATTTGATATGTTTAAAGACACCGACGATAATTCCAATATTTTGGATTATGTCGAAGATGGTTATGACTATAGTGAAGAAGAAAGTCAAGACAAAGATACCGATTACATAAATTAGAAAGGTGATTTCTTATGAGTATATTTAAAAAGTTAAAAGATGTACTATTCGAAGAAGAAGAATATACAGAACCTATCAAAATTAGAGAAGAAAAGAAAGAAGAAAGTCCAGTTCGTCCCAAAATGGTAGAGCAAGTAGAAAAGAAAACAGAACGTGTCGTTTTTGATGATACGATGGAAATGCCTGTCGCTCCTAAGGTAAGTCCTGCTCCTGAAAAGACTAGTGAAGTAAGACCAACAAGAGCGGAAAGTGAAAGAGAATTATTTAAAAAAGAAAATACTTTTGAATTTCCTTCTTTTGATGAAGAAGAATTTCAATCAAGTATGCGTAGTAATAAACCGACGACGAATGTTTTAGAATATGAAAGAAAAAAATCTGTTGAAACGAGAACTGATTATGGTCGTTATGAAAAAGTAGTGGAAAAAGAATATACTGAAAAGAAAAAGTTTAAACCATCACCAATTATTTCTCCCGTATATGGAATTTTAAACCAAGATTATAAAGCGGAAGATATTGTTAATAAAGGTGATAATGTTAAATTAGACTTTGAAAGTGTTAGAAAAAAGGCTTTTGAACCAAAAGAAGAAAAGGAAGAGAAAAAAGTTCATGATATTCCGAAAGTTGCCGATATTATTGATGAACCAGTAGTAACTTTTTTTGAAGAAAAGGATAAACTAAAAGTAGAAGAAGAGCCAAAAAAAGAAGAATACAAGAGTATTAATGATTTGTTAGAAGAGGCGAGTGAAGAAATACCTTTAGATGATACTTTAGAAATGCCTATTTCTAATAACTTAGATGTTATTGAAGAAGAACTTGAAAAAATTGATGATAAAAAAGAAGAAGAAAAAGCTATTGAAGAAGATGTAGAAGAAATTAAAGATAATGAATTATTTGAACTTATTGACTCAATGTATGATGAGAGAGAGGAGGATTAATTAGATGGACTTTTTATCTACTTTTTTACCTATTGTAATTTACTTTTTATTAATTATTTTAATTTTAATAGGAATAGTTTTAGGAATAAAAATTATAATTACTATAGATAAAGTAGAAAAAACTGTTAATATGGTTAATGAAAAAGTGGAAAAAGTATCACCTTTATTTGATACTTTAGGAGCTATTTCAGATAAAGTTAGTAATATTATAGCTACGGTGATAAATACTGTTGAGAATTTAATTATGAAATTATTTTTAAGAAATAAAAATAATAATGAAGAAATGGAGAGTGAAGAGGATGAGTAAGAAAGGAAAATTTTTATTAGGAGCAGGTTTAGGATTAGGACTAGGTTTTTTATTAGCCCCTAAAAGTGGGAAAGAAACAAGAGAGGATTTAGCTAAGTCTATTAATAATTTAATTGAAAAGGCGAAAGAAATTGATGTTGAAGAAGTTAAAAACGCTATTATTGTTAAAACTAAAGAATTAGAAAATACAATTAAAGATTTAGATAAAGAAACGGCTAAACAATTAATTGTAGATAAGTCTAAAGAAGTTAAAATTAAAGCCCAAGAATTAGTTGACTTAGCTGTTGAAAAAGGAACTCCAGTTGTTGAGAAGACAGCTAAAGAAGTTAAGTCTAAAGCAGCTAAAGTATTAAAAGATGCTGCTAATAAATTAGAAGATGTTGAAGAACCTAAAAAGGCAGCTCCTAAAAAGAAAAAGAATTAAGAAATATAAGTGTTGATAACATAATTGTTATCAACATTTTTTTATAGATTAAACATATAATTTTTTAGGTGAACTATGAAAAAAGTCATTTTTGGTTTATTGTTATTAATGCCTCTTAAAGTTTTTTCTATTAGTGCGTCTTCCGCTATTGCTATGGATCTTGATACCGGAAGAGTATTATATGGTTATAATTTAGATAGTAAAAAATTAATTGCGAGTACGACGAAAATAATGACGGCCTTAATTGCTATTGAAAAGGGTAATTTAGATGATATTGTGACGGTTTCGGATGTTATTTATGAAGCCTTTGGCAGTTCTTTGTATTTAGAAGTGGGTGAAGAAATAAGTTTAAGAGATTTATTATATGGCTTAATTATGCGAAGTGGAAATGATGCTGCTTTAGTAATTGCGAGTTACATTTCAGGGAGTGAAGAAGAATTTGTATATTTAATGAATGATTATGCTGCTAATTTAGAAATGAAAAATACAACCTTTTATAATCCCCATGGTTTAGAAGAAAGTGATGGCAGTGCTAATACTTCAACGGTTCGAGATATGGCTAAATTAACTAAATATGCGATGGAAAATAGTACTTTTAGAGAAATTTTTAAAACTAAAGACCATGTTTGTAAAACTAATTATAAGACTTATTCTTGGCATAATAAAAATAAATTATTAAATGAAGATTATATTACGGGAGGAAAAACCGGTTTTACCGAACTTGCTCGAAGAACCTTAGTATCAACGGGTAGTAAAAACAATCTTAATATTGTTGTTGTTACTTTAAATGATCCTGACGATTGGCAAGATCATAAAAATTTATATAATAATATTTTTAAAGAATATAAAAGTTATCAAATAATTAATAAAGATAAATTTAAAATAGATAATGAAAACTATTATAAAAATGCGAAATTTATGGTTAAAAATAATTTTTTTATGGCTTTAACCAAAAAAGAATTAAAAGAAGTGAGCATTAATATTAATCTTTTAAAGTTAAAAGACTTTACTGATGATGATATTGTGGGTTATGCGGCCGTTTCTTTGGATGGAGTAGTATATCATAAAGAGCCTATTTATATTTATAAAATTAAAGAAGAAGAAAAATTATCTTGGTGGCAAAAATTTAAAAGGTGGTTATTCTAATGGTCGGATATATTTGGGCTTTTTTAATTGGCATTGGAATTATCTATTCTTTAATCAGTGGTAATATCAATGTTATTAATGAAAGTATTTTAACTAACGCTAATGAAGCTTTAGATTTAATTTTAAATTTATTGCCCATTATTGTTCTTTGGACTGGTATTTTAAAAATTGCGGAAGTAAGTGGTTTACTTCATAAATTTGCTAATCTATTAAACCCTCTTTTAAGCAAATTATTTCCCACTGTACCCAAAGATAATAAAGCCTTAGGTTATATATCTTCTAATATTGCGGCGAATATGTTAGGGCTTGGTAGTGCGGCAACC
>CANQLN010000007.1 GCA_947624695.1 uncultured Bacilli bacterium | reverse complement strand
GATAAATATCGTCGTCTAAGAGTTAGAACTAATGCTGATAATCCAAGAGATACTTTAAAAGCTATTGAACTTGGCGCTGAAGGTATAGGTTTATGTCGGACAGAGCATATGTTCTTTGAAAGTGACCGAATTCCGAAAATAAGGAAAATGATTTTAGCTAATACGAAAGAAGAAAGAGAAAAAGCCTTAAATGAATTAATTCCATTCCAAAAGAATGACTTTAAAGCCATGTATAAAGAATTAAAAGGTCTACCTATGACTGTTCGTTATTTAGATCCACCTTTACATGAATTCTTACCAACTACGGAAGAAGAAATTGAAGAACTTTCTAAAGATATGGGTGTATCTGTTCAAGATATTAAAAATAAATGTAGTGAACTTCATGAATTTAACCCAATGATGGGTCATCGTGGTTGCCGCTTAGCTGTTACTTATCCAGAAATAGCAAAAATGCAAACCAGAGCTTTAATGGAAGCGGCGATTGAAGTTAAAGAAGAAGATGGCTATGATATTACGCCAGAAATCATGATACCTTTAGTTGGGGAAGTTAAAGAATTAAAATTTGTTAAAGATATTGTGGTTGAAACAGCTGAAGAAGTCAAGAAAGAAAAACATAGCAATATGAAATATCATATTGGTACGATGATTGAAATTCCAAGAGCGGCTTTAACCGCTGATAAAATTGCCGAAGAAGCCGAATTCTTCTCATTTGGTACTAATGATTTAACCCAAATGACTTTTGGTTTTTCGAGAGATGATGCTGCTAAATTCTTAGATGCTTATTATCAAAACAAAATTTATGAAATTGATCCATTTGCTAAACTTGATCAAACTGGTGTTGGAGCTTTAGTTAAAATGGCTGCTGAAAAAGGCCGTAGTGTTAGAAAAGACATCCATTTAGGAATTTGTGGTGAACATGGTGGTGAACCAAGTAGTATTGAATTCTGTCATAAAGTTGGCTTAGATTATGTTTCTTGTTCACCATTTAGAGTTCCAATCGCAAGACTTGCTGCTGCACAAGCTGCAATTAAAGAGAAAGATAATAAATAGTTTGACATAATCATTATTATTTGTTAATATGATTATGTAAGGAAAAAGTGGTTACACTTTTGCAAGGGGTCTATTTTAGGATAGAGCCCTATTTTTCTGCAATAAATTCTTAGTTTTATATATTTTATAGCAAATCTTATTCATCCCGAATGAGATAATGGCATAAGCTGCAATTAAGAAAATGATAATAAATAAAAGTTTGAAATGTGAATATACTATTAATGTATACTATTTGACATTTTCATAAAAATATAGTATATTTATATTGCACTTAAAAAAGTGTGAAAATGTTTCTCGCTTCCGGGTGGCTAGCGAGTAATAAGTAATCCCGGTCGACAATGTTTCTCGCTTCCGGGTGGCTAGCGAGTAATAAATGATCCCGGGTGAAAATGTAGAAAAACTCTATCGTAAGATGAGTTTTCTTTTGCTTTATGGTATATTATTAGAGGAGTTAATGAATATGAGAGTAAAGACTGGTTATTTATATCATATTAAAGATGAATACTTTAATATTGTTAATGATGAAAATTTAATGCAAAATCATGAGATTGGAAAAAAGAGACCGACATATTTTACTATCAAAGATAAAAAAATATTATGGTTTATTCCTATTAGTTCTAAGGTTGATAAATATCAAAAGATTATTGATAAAAAAATAGAAAAATATGGGTTTTGCAATACAATATTAATTGATAAAATTTTTGATGAAAATTCTGTTATATTATTGCAAAATGCTTTTCCAACATTAGAGAAATATATTGATCATGTTCATACAGTGAATGGAAAACCGGCTAAAGTTTCCGAAAAATTAGAAAAAATTATACTTAAAAATTTTAAAAATTTAATGAAGCTTCATAATAGAGGTATTAAAGTATTTTTTTCAGATATAGATAAGTTAAAAGAAAAAATGTTAGAAGAAATAAAGTAAATTACAAATAAGTATTTTGGGAAAAGCACAATAAATAAGCAAAAATTTGGAGAAGTGATGTTTGTTATGGAATTTGATAATTGGTTTGAAAAAATTAAAAGTAATAGAGAACATTTCATAGAATATTATGTTAATCAATTTGGAGAAGAAAATAGAAACCTTATAACGGAAAGGTTTGATTCTTTGAAATTTTGTTTTTTTATTAATCCATATGATATAGGATATTGGATGAGCTCTCAGTTAAAAGATGATTATGCTATTGCTACTTATCAATTTTTAAAAGATTCAGCTTCTAAACTTGATATAGATATTTCTAAAATTTCATTGATATTTGATGAGAAATTAGGGCATATATCTATAAATAGCAATGATAAGAATGTTGAAAGTAAGATTGATAAACTTTTTGGAACAGGAACGATTGGTAGTGCTTATATTCCTGATGAATTTCTTTTTGATAATCTTTATTCTTTTAGAAATTTAAATAATTTTATAAACGGCGAAGGAAAAGAATATAGTGATGCAAAAGAAAAATTATTAGAAAGGCGTTTGCTATTCTTGATGGATATGGGAGATATAACAATAGAAGGAAGACCTATTGATTATTTTAGTTCAGAAGATTGCAAAGAGTTTGTATCATCTCCTAATTTCAAAAAATTATTGCATAAATATCAAGAGTTAGCTGAAACAGCTTTTAAATATAAAAAAGAAGTTGATTATAGATATCAACATTTAACTGATTATATGAAGAAGAAAATTTCATCTGAACAACAAATTATTGAAAAATATAATAGATTAAAACAAGGCGTAAATAATCCTGACAAAATAAAAGAATATGAAAAATTATGTAAAGAAGAAATAGCATCTTTAAGAATTTTTTGTGGTAATTTTGATATATCTAACTGTTTAGATAAAAATGTCGCATTAGACTATATAGTTGATAGCATTGGTACACAATGCACTACTTTTTTTAATGATTATTTAAGTCAACAGGAAATAGTGATATTTTTGTGTCCATTTAGATCTATTCCTGGCTATGAAGATGTTGATCTAAGACACGAAATAAGACATGGAATAACTAGTAGTCTTAGTATTAATGGAAATATTACAACATATAAGATAGGAAATAAAATTGAAAAATATATTGATAAAGAATGCGTAGAAAGAGAACTTTCAGATTATAATGAATGGGTGACTCAAATAGAAGCCCAAAAGGAAACAAAGGATGCTTTTTCAAAAGGAATCTATATTATTTCCAAACCAAGTTTAAAAAATTATAATTTTGTAGGGCAAACTTCTACTTATGATAGTTATTTACCATTGTTTGAAATTATTTATAATGCCCTTCCTTTTTCGGCTAAACAAAGTCAAATAGAATCATCTAATGAATCACTATATAATACTATTTCCTTGAATCAATTAATAGCTATTGAAAAAATGATACTTAATAGATGTAGAACTAATGATGAACTTGTAGGTGCACTTAATAATATTTCCGAACAATTAAAAAGTGATGCAATAAAAAGATAAATTGCAAATTCATCAATTTACTAATTAGTATTATACATGAAAATAGAAAGAAGGATGAATAATGCGAAAGCAAATTAAAACTACAGAGGCCATATTTCCGATGCCTGTATTAATGATTGCAACTTATAATGAAGATGATACTATTGATGTAATGAATGCTGCATGGGGAATGATGCTCGAAAGAGATTGTATCGTTTTGAATTTATCAGAAAATCATAAAACAGTCAAAAATATTAAAAATAAAAAGGCTTTCACCGTTAGTATAGCGGATGCTAGTCATGTTAAAGAAGCTGATTATTTTGGCATAGTATCGGGTAATGATACTCCGTCTAAATTTGAAAATAGCCATCTTACAGCTTCAAAATCTGAATTTGTCGAAGCTCCCATTATTAATGAATTTCCTATTTGTATGGAATGTGAATTTGTCGAATATCAAGATAATGAATATGGCTGCGGTGTAGTTGGGAAAATTGTGAATGTTACAGCCCTTGATAAAGTAATGAAAGATGATAATGTCGATGTTTCTCTTTTAGAGGCTATTGCCTTTGATCCTTATACTCATGGTTACTATAAAGTAACGGAAAGAGTAGGAAATGCTTTTAAAGATGGTTTTGAATTAAAAAAATAAAAATAAGTTATTTTAAAGTAAAAAATGTGTAAAATTATCCACATTTTTTATTTTTTGGATAAAAAAAAGAGGAAATTCCCAAAATAAAACGAATATATAAGTAGAAGGAGAAAAAATATGAAAAGAAATGAGCAGGAATTTATTGAGGAAATAACCGAGAATTTTAGTGAACTTTTTGTCGAAGCATTCTATATTCGTTATTTAAGAGAATTTTCAAAAGAGAGAATGATGACGATAATTAATTTAACTAAAGACAGGTTAGAAGAAAAAATTAATTTAAAATTTCACAATAAGCTTAAAAAACTACATCTAGAAGATTAAAGAAAAAAGGAGTTCTTTTGAGGACTCCTTAATTATTGAAATTATTGTTATTATTTCCAAACCATCCGGCTCCGATAATTATAACTAATAAAATGAATAAAACAATCCATATAGCAGCTCCTATACCATAGCCACTTGTGTAGCCTGCATAACCGCCACCGTAAGAACCTCCACAAGGAGTACTAGCATAGTTACCACCATAGTAACCATTATTTCCGTAATAATACATATTATACCTCCTTTATGTATCTATTATATTTTATTAATCTTAGTCACATTTTGACATCAAAAACTTCATTTTTGTTTATTCCCTTTATTAAAGTATGTTATATTATTAATAGAGGAAAATATGAAGAAGACATTTTCGAAAATGGATAAACCTTTATTATTTGTCATGATACTCTTGTGTAGTATCGGTCTTTTAATGGTTTTTTCTTCTTCATCTGTGGCGGCAATTTTAAGATACAATAAACCTCCAACTTATTTTTTTATTCGGCAACTCGCATTTTTTATTGTTTCTTTTATTGGGGGCTTAATCATTCTTAAAATTCCAACCAAATGGTATAAAAATATATCGTGGCTTTTAATAATTGGCATTATCACAGTTTTAATTTTACTTCTTTTATATGGTAAAATAACCAGTCACGTTCAAAGTTGGTTTTATATTCCAGGCACAGGCTTTGCTATTCAACCATCCGAATTTGCCAAATCATTTTTAATTATTTTTATGGCCACATTTTATAATAGTTTAATAAAAAGAAAAGTAAATAATATCTATTTATATTTAATTCCTTTATCTATTGCGGGCATCATTGGTTTACTTATCTTGATGCAACCTGACTTTGGTAGTGCCGCGATTCTCCTTGGAATTGCCTTTTGTATTTTTCTTAGCGTTCCTATTAGTAAAAGTAATTTACCTAAAATTATGATGATTTTAGGTATTGGTGCCGTTTTACTAGGGGTCTTACTTTTATATAGTGGAACTGATATTTTAAATAGTGAACAAATGAGTCGGTTTAAATTTCAAAACCCTTGTCAAAGATATAAAGAAAAAACTGGTTATCAAGTATGTAATGGTTATATTGCCATCAATAGTGGTGGCCTTACCGGTGTAGGTATTGGCAAAAGTACCCAAAAATATTTATATTTACCCGAAAGTCATACCGATTTTATCTTTGCTGTTTTAGTAGAAGAGTTAGGTCTTCTTACGGGTATTGGTGTTTTAGCTTTATATGCTATCTTACTTTATCGGATTCTAAAAATTGCCAAAGAAGCCTATAACTTGCGTAATTCAATTATAGCTTATGGCACATTTTGGCTCTTTGCCTTTCATATCGTCATTAATTTATCAGGAATGCTTGCTATCTTACCCTTAACCGGGGTACCGCTTCCACTACTTAGTTATGGTGGATCATCAACCATCAACTTTGTCGCTATGTTATTCTTAACACAAAGAGTAGCGATTGAAAATAAAACAACAAAATACAATTTAGAAATGCAACAAATAACCAAATAAAATTAAAATACTCTAATTTATTCAAGAGTATTTTTTTTGGCTCTAATTTACCACATTTGATACCAAATATATAAGAATTGGCAAAAAAGTTTTAAAATTTGCCAAAAAATGCTTTTAAAAAAAAGGAAATCGAGGGGTAAGTGACGAATAATAATAGTGAAAGGAGGAAAAAAAGATGAATTTTTTAGAATTTTGGCAAGAGAATAAAAACATTATTTTAGGCTTTAGTATTTTCTTAAATATTGTCCTCGCCAGTTTAGCATTATATTTATTTTTTGATGGTCAAAACCAAAAATGTCCGGAATGTATTTGTGAGCAAAATAAAGCCATTTCGATGAATACGGCAAATGATAGTCAAAGTAGTGCTAATGAGTGTCAAAAAGAAGAAGAAAAGTTCTATGTCGAAGTCAAAGGCGAAGTAAAATATCCTGGTGTTTATGAAGCTAGTCAAAGTACTATTATTGATGATGTTATTACCGATGCTGGTGGACTTACTAAAAACGCTTATACGGATAATATCAATATGAGTCGGAAAGTATCAGATGAATTAGTAATTTATGTCTATAATAAAAATGATATAGCCAAAACTACTGAACCAAAAGAAGAATCTAAAACTTGTAGTCCTAATATTGTTGATTCTAATATCGAAGATTCTAGTCTTGAAGATGAAGATTCTAATGAAGAAATTTCCGATGATCCAAATATTAAAGATACCATGGTTAATGAACCATGTCTTTGCCCTACATATGATATAACGGAATGTACGGATGAGAAGAAAAGTGAAATTGTGGCAGATCATAAGGAAGAAGAGACTTATACTAAAGATACTTGGGAAAATGAAGATACCAAAGATGTTTTTGAAGAAGAAAATAGCTTAGTTAATATTAATACGGCCAGTAAAGAAGAATTAATGAGCCTTAATTATATTGGCGAAGCTAAAGCAAAAGCTATCATTGAGTATCGCGAAAATAATGGTTTATTTAAAAACCTAGAAGACTTAAAAAATGTTAAGGGTATTGGTAATGCTTTATTTGAAAAAATTAAGAACTATATTACAATCTAATTGGTTTTATTATTTCTTAATTTTATTTCTAATTATTTATATTTTTCTAAATACTGTTGTTATTAAATATGAAACTTCTAATCCGAATGCCAGCTTTTTAGAAGGCACAATAATAGATATAAGTTATAATACTGATAATATTAGTTTTATTTTAAAGGGAAAAGAAAAAGTTAGATGTGTATATTATGGTAACGATATTAATTTAGCTAATTACTTAGGAAAAAAGGTAAGGGTTAAGGGAAAAGTAATACCTATTTACAATAATACTATTCCTAATACGTTTAATTATAAAATATATTTATATAATAAAAGAATTTATTTAAACTATAATGTTTTAGAGATAGATGTTTTAAAAGATGAAAATTTATTCTTTAAAATTAAAAATTTAATTTATCAAAGAATAGATAAAATTACAAAAAATGATAGCTTAAGTAAGACTTATTTAAATTTATTTATCTTAGGAAATAAAGATTATTTAAGTACTGATTTAAAAGAAGTTTATCAAGTTAATGGAATAATCCATCTTTTTGCAATATCGGGAATGCATATTAGTTTATTTATTTTAATGTTTAATAAATTATTAAAGCCTTTTAAATTTAAAAAAGGCCTTATAATCACATTCTTATTTTTTTATTCTTTCTTAGTTAATTTTACAGCTTCAGTTTTAAGAGTAACTTTATTTTATAGTTTAAAATATCTTTTTAAGCGTTTAAAGATTGATTTAGATAACAAAAAAGTTTTATTTCTAAGTCTCACCCTTATTTTATTAATGGAGCCCTTTATGATTTATGATATCGGTCTTTTATATTCTTATAGTATTACTTTTGGTTTAATTTTCTTTAAAGAAAAAATAACGGGTAATTATCTTCAAAGAATTTTTAAAATAAGTGGAGTTGCTTTAATCATGAGTTTACCGATAACCATAAGTATGAACTATGAGCTAAACTTTCTTAGTTTATTTTTAAATTTATTATTTGTGCCTTTAGTTAGTTTTATAATTTTTCCTTTAAGTATTATTACTTTTATTTGTTCTCCATTATTACCAATTTTAAAAGTATTTTTAACGCTTTTAGAGAGTCTTAATATCTTTCTTTATAATTATCGTCTTACTTTATTAATCCCCAAAATGCCAATTATCTTAATAATCTTCTATTATTTAGTTATTTTAATTATTATTAAGTATCATAAATATAGAGGCATTATAATCTTAGTTTTTATTATCTTTTTAGATATATTCATTCCCAAATTAGATAATAATTATTATGTCTATTATTTAGATGTTGGCCAAGGTGATAGTGCTTTACTTATAAGTCCTCATAAAGAAGAAGTTATAATGATTGATACTGGTGGAACATATAAAGAAAATTATCATGTTTCTAAAAATACGATTACTTTTTTAAAAAGTTTAGGCATAAATAAAATTGATTTATTAATTATTTCCCATGGCGATGCTGATCACGCTAAAGAAGCCTTATATCTTTTAGATAAATTTAAAATTAATAATATAATTCTTAACCATAATAAAGATAATGATTTAGAAGAATTTATTCGTAAAAGTGGGAAAGTTAATGATAGATATCTAAGTAAATACTTTAGTTTTCAAAACATTAATGATTATCTTAATCATAACGAAAATGATAGTAGTATTATTACTTATTTAAAAATTTATAATTATTATTTTCTTTTTCTAGGCGATATTTCTAAGTCTATTGAAGAAAATTTAATTAAAGATTATAACTTACAAGGAAACTTTTTAAAACTGGCTCATCATGGTTCTAAAACGAGTAGTAGTGAAGCATTTTTAAAAAACTTTAAGATTAATTTAGCTATTATTTCCAGTGGCCGCAATAATATGTACAATCATCCTTCAAAAGAAACAATCGAAAATTTAGAAAAATTAAATATTAAGTATTTAAATACCCAAACTAGTGGAACAATTTCCTTAAAATTGAGAAAAAATGACTACATTGTAAAAGAGTACCAGCCATAAAATATAATACATTATATAATGTTTTATATAGATTAAAAGGGCCTGGCTCTTTTTTCTTGGGAGAATACTTGACATAATGACCAAAATTAGTTAATATTTTACTGAAATTAAGTAATTAATTCTTAAAAGAGGAAACCCCATCCGTTAAAAGGGAATAATAAAAGAGGAAACTCCTAGCCGTTAAATAGGAAATAATAAAAGAGGAAACCCCATCCGTCAAAAGGGAATAATAAAAGGTACTAGTTTTTTACTAGTATTTTTTAAAACATTAAAAATATCTAAAAGAAAAAGTCCATTGATATATTCCCACTAATCTATTTTTGTGAGATAATATAGACATGAATACATATTTAATCGTTAGTGAGACAATTTATTTTATGGAAGAAAAATTAAAAGAATTAAGATCAGGCATTGATAATGTCGTTACTTTTAATTTACAAGAAAATACGATGGATGAAGTTTTAGAAGAAGCCAGTTATTTTTCTATGTTTAATGACGATAAATGTGTCATTATTAAAAATGCTAAGTTTGTAGGAACAAGTACTAAAGATAGTTCTAATAAAGTGAAAGAACAAGCGGAAAAACTTTTAAAATATTTAGAAAAAGAAAACCCTCATACAAGACTTATTTTTCTTTATAATGGCAAAGTAGATAATAAGAAAAAATTTGTAAGTCTGATGAAAGAAAATAATCATTTATTTATCTTTCCTAGTCTTACTAAAACAGATATCAAAAACGAATTAAATAAAATTGTGGGAGAAGCAAAATATAAAATAGATGATAAAAGTTTATGGTATATTATTAATAAAACGAATGGTAATTTTGATCTAGCGATTAATGAGTTAAAAAAAATTATGCTTTATTATAATAAGCCTTGTCAAATTATGTATGATGATGTTCTTCATTTAACTGCCAAGACAGTTGATGAGAATAACTTTAAGTTAGTAGATAGTATTATAGGAAGAGACTTACCTAACGCTTTAATTTATTTAAATGAAGCCAAAATATTGAAAGTTGAACCTAGTGTAATTCTTTCCCTTTTATATAGAGAATTTCGCTTAATGTTATCTTCTTTAATATTAGAAAAAAAGAAAACTAGTTATAGTAGTATTTTGCAAGAATTACGATTAGCTGATTGGCAATATCAAAAAGTAAAGAATAATTTAAGAATATATAATGAACAAGAAATAAAAGAAGAAATTGTCAAATTAAGTGATCTAGATTATAAATATAAAAGTGGATTAATTAATCGGGATGTAATGTTAATCTCTTATATAATAGATATATGTAGTTAAATATGCTAAAATAAAGGACCGAGGTGCAAAGATGAAAACAGTAGTTATTGGTATGTCAGGTGGCGTTGATAGTGCCGTAGCGGCTTATTTATTAAAAAAAGAAGGATATAATGTTATTGCTCTTTTTATGCGAAATTGGGATAGTACCATTAATGGCGAGGACTATCAAAATGATGATATTATCTGTCCGCAAGAAAGAGATTATAATGATGCCAAAAAAGTGTGCGAAGAATTAAATATTCCGCTTCATAGAGTGGATTTTATTAAAGAATATTGGGATTATGTCTTTAAATATTTTTTAGAGGAATTAGAAAAAGGAAGAACTCCTAATCCAGATATGTTATGTAATAAATATATTAAATTTGACTTATTTAAAAAAGAAGCGGAAAAATTAGGAGCTGATTATATAGCTACTGGGCATTATGCTCGCATTAAAGATGGAAAACTCTTAAGAGCAGTTGATTTAAATAAAGATCAAACTTACTTCCTCGCAGATGTTCCTGTCGAGGGTCTTAAAAATGTTTTATTTCCGATTGGAAATTTAAAAAAAGAAGAAGTAAGAAAGATTGCCGAAGAAGAACATTTAGAAGTTGCCCAAAAGAAAGATTCTACAGGGATCTGCTTTATTGGTGAAAGAAATTTTCAAAAATTTATTCATAATTATTTAAAAGAAAATAAAGGCCCTATTATTGACGTTAAAACCAAAAAAGAAATTGGTACGCATAATGGATTAATGAATTATACGATTGGACAAAGAAAAAATGTGGGCTTATCAGGACACACTGAAAGACATTTTGTCTGTGGTAAGAATGTCAAAGATAATATTTTATATGTAACGATTGGGGATGAAGAATATTTATATAGTGATGCTTGTAAAATAAGTAATGTAAATTTTATTAGTGCTGTTCATCCAACTTTTTGTACCGCTAAATTTCGCTATCGAGGGGAAGACGTTCCTGTACAATTAGAATATTTAGAAAATAATGAAATTTTAGTCAAATACCCAGATAAAGCTAAAAGTGTCACTCCAGGTCAAGCGTGTGTTTTATATTTAGGGGAAGAATGTCTTGGCTGTGGCTTTATTGATACGGTCTATAAAGATGGGGAAAGACTTTGGTATTTATAATCTTTTAAAAAATGATATACAAAGTAAATATTTAAAAAAACAACGACTAAAATATTTAGAATTTCTGAAATTACTAAGGAATACATTCCCACATGAACTAGGGAAAATATGGCTAAAGAGGCGAGTTTAATGAAAACACCAGCAATCGTAATTTTCATCGTTATATGAGCTTTATCAATAGCTTGTAAAAAACTCATTAAAATGTTTTCAATATAAAAAAGAGGGAATATGGGAGTTAGAACTTTGATATAATTAAGTCCTAAAGTCGTATTATATAATTTAGTTAAAATAAAATTATCAAAAAAGATGAGAATAACAGAATAAGTAATCCCGATACTTAAAGAGAAAAAAAGGGCTTCTTTTAATCTTTTCAGCATTAATTTTTTATTTCTATTTAAATAATGCTTACTAATTTCGGGAATTAATGCTGATGAAATAGCCGTAATAAAGAAAGATGGGACTGTTAAAATGGGAATAGTATAAGCATTATAAGCTCCATATTCTACTAGAATATAGTTATTAGTATACCCGGAATATAAAAGTAAATTTGTTAAAATAATCGGTTCAAAAAAATAGCCAATATTTCCAATAATGCGGGAAGAAACTGTTGGAAGGGAAATATTTAAAATATTTTTTAAAGTATATTTATCAGGAATGAGATTATTTTTATAAATTTTAATATTTTTAGGCAAGAAAAGTAAATTAATAAATATTGATACTAATTCTTCAATAAAGGAAAATAAGAATAGAGAAGCCGCGGCGAGAATGTCGCTTTTGGCCATTAAAGGCGGAACTAATAAATAGATTAGAATTCCTCTTACAATTTGTTCAATAACATTAGAAACAACATTAGGAATCATATTTTGTTTTCCATAAAAATAACCTTTAATGATTGAAGAAATAGAAATAATCGGGAAAGTTAAACTCATGGCAATTAATAATAAAAAGCATCTTTCTTCATGCAGAAGATGAATAGCAATATATTTAGAGGCAAATAACATAAATATGACGACAAAAAAATTGATGGCCATAATAAGAATAGTCGATGTCGAAATTATTTTTAAATTATTATGCTTATTTTCAGCGACTAATTTTGAAATGGTCGTCGGAAGGGCTAAAGTAGCAATCGTAATTAATAAAGAATAAGTTGGCATAACTAAAGAATAAAGGCCAATTACTTCCGCACCTACAATTCTTGTATAAATAATTCTGATAATAAAACCGAGAATTTTAGTAATAATTCCGCCTAGAATTAATATCAATGTGGATTTTACAAATATATTTTTACTTTTCATAAATCACCTTTAAAAGCCAAATAAAATAGTATATAATAATATTATGAAAGAAGGCATTTAATTATGGCTTTAGAAAATGAAAAATTTGCATCCTTAAATGATCTATACAATCGATTACTTCCGGCTTTGAAAACGAAAGCCGCGGACTTAAAACGGGAGAAATTAAATATATCGGAAAAAGATATATGGTCTTATTGTCTTAAGAATAAATGGAGTAATAAAACGGACTTAAGAATGCATGAACTAGTTGATGATATTCTAAATATTGATGCCTTTAAATTAGAAATATACCTTAAGAAAAATATAATACAATACGAGGAGATATAGATGAAAGATACCACTATAACTTTTGAATCATTAAAAGAAAAACTTAATTATTTTCCTGAAAGTTCTTTAAAGAAAATTGAAGATGCTTATCTTTATGCAAAGAAAGAACACGAAGGAGAGAAAAGACTTACTGGTGATGAATTTATTACCCATCCTTTGCATGTCGCTGAAATTTTAGCCTCTTTAAATGCGGATGATGTAACCATTATTTCCGCCTTACTTCATGAAGTTTTAAATAATGGCAAAGATGCTACTAAAGAAGAAATAGAAGAAAAATTTGGAAGTGAAGTAGCGATTATTGTCGATAGTATTTCTAAAATTAATAAATTAGAATTAATGGATGAAACAGAATCATCGGCTATATATTTACGAAAAGTTTTAGTAGGCTTAGCGGAAGACCCTCGGGTTTTATATATAAAACTTGCTGATCGGCTTCATAATATGCGGACAAACTGGGCCATAAAACCGGAAAAGCAAAAAGATAAAGCTAATGAAACTATGAGTGTTTTAGTTCCGATTGCGCATCGTTTAGGAATTAATTCTATTAAAAGTGAACTCGAAGATATTTGTCTAAGTTATTTAAAACCCGATGTTTATCAAGATATTTTAGAAAGACTTGATAAAACCAAATTAGAACTTAATGATAATTTACAAGAAATGAAAGAAAGCTTATCCCATCTACTTACCGATAATGGAATTGAACATGAGATAAAAGGAAGAGTTAAAAGCGTTTATAGTATTTATAATAAACTTAATAATGGGAAACGTTGGGATCAAATTTATGATATTTTAGCTTTAAGAATTTTTGTCGAAAAAGAAACGGATTGTTATACGGTTATTGGATTAATTCATTCAAAATATCGTCCTCTTCCGAAACGGTTTAAAGATTATATTGCTAATCCCAAAGCAAATATGTATCAATCTTTGCATACTTCTGTCTTTGGTTCTGATGGAGAAGTTTATGAAGTCCAAGTAAGAACTTATGAAATGGATGAAATTGCCGAAAAAGGAATGGCTTCTCATTGGTCATATAAAGAAAAAGGAACCAGAAAAGTCCAAGCTTTAATGGAACAAAAATTAGAGATGTTTCGAAACATCATTGAAACAAATAATGATGAATCTGATTCTTCCTTTGCCTCAAATGTCGAAAATGACTTACTAGGAGAGCTTATTTATGTTTTTACGCCCAAAGGTGACGTTATTGAACTTCCTAAAGATGCGACACCGCTCGACTTTGCTTACCGAATTCACGGCCGGGTCGGAGACACCACCGTGGGTGCGATTGTTAATGATAATATTGTTCCCCTTTCATATAATTTAAAGAACAATGATATTGTCAAGATAATTACGAATAATAATGCTTCGCCTAATCAAGACTGGTTATCATTAGTTAAAACCTCCCAAGCGAAATCGCGGATTAAGTCTTATTTTAGTAAAAAAGAACGGGAAGAACACATTTTAAAAGGAAAAACTATCTTAGAAAAAGAAATAAGAAAGAAAAAACTTAGTATTAATGAAGTTTTAAGTGAAGAGAATTTAAATAAAATATTTAAAGACTTAAAAATTGAAAATTTAGATGAATTATATTTACAAATTGGTTCTCTTCGTTATACCGCCGGTTATATAATTGCTCTTACGGCGGAAGATAAACATAATGTCGAAGATGTTTTAATGGAAAGAATTAAACCTACAGTTGTTAAACAAGAAAAAGATGATATTATTGTTGATGGTAATTCTAATATTATGTATTCTTTAGCTAAATGCTGTAAACCAGTTAAAGGTGATGATATCATTGGCTTTATTACCAAAGGTGAAGGGGTAAGTGTCCATAAGAAGACTTGCCCTAATGCCAAAGATAAGGCGGAAAGACTAATTAAAGTTGAGTGGAATATGGCTTCTGATAGTATGTATATTACTGACTTAAATATCTTAGTTAATAATGCTAATTTCCTAGCGGACTTAGTTAATGAAGCTTCCAAAGAAAAAATTCATATTATGGAAATTAAGAATAAAGATATTGATAATGGAACTTTATGTAGTGTAACGATTAAAGTTAAAGATAAAGAAGCTCTAGAACACTTTAAAAACCAATTAAATAATTTTAAAAATGTTAAAATATTGGAGAATGTATGAAAGTTGTAATTCAAAGAAGTAAATATAGTAATGTTAAAATTGAAAATAAAATATATAATGAAATACCGCATGGTTTAGTAGTTTTCTCTTGTTTTACTGAAGGAGACACAATAGATGATATTAATTATATCGTCAAAAAAATTGTGAATTTACGTATTTTTGATGACGAAGAAGGCATCATGAATAAAAGTATTTTAGATAAAGAGGGAATGATCTTATCAATTAGTCAGTTTACTTTATATGCGGACACTAAAAAAGGAAATCGGCCCAGTTATATTAAAGCCTTAAATGGGAAAGAAGCCATTAAACTATATGAAACATTTAATAATGAACTTAATAAATTAGTGCCCACTGTAACTGGTATCTTCGGAGCCGAAATGGAGATAAATATTCAAAATGATGGGCCAATAACGATTATTATTGATTCAAAATGTAAATAAATTTTATAAGCAAAGGGGACTTTATGGAAAAAATTGATTCAACTTATACGAATAATTCGTATTGTCGTATCTGCCAAGGTAAATGCTGTAAAAGTTGTGGTTGTTTTTACTATCCTGAAGATATCAATTTAACTTTTGATAATCTAATATCTTTATTAGGGGAAGGACATGTCTCAATTAGTACGATGCTTAATTTCAAGTATTCTTCTTTTAATGAAAGAGACCTTGAATTTATGCTCCTTTTAAGAGAAAGAAATATAGAAAGAGGAGCGATTGACTTATTTTCACTTCCAACTTCTTGTGCATCTTTAACTAAAGATGGGTGTATATACAAAGACACTGAAAGACCAAGTGGGGGCTTACATTTAATCCCCTCATTTAAACCCATGCTTTGCCATTATGATGAAGAGCATTTTGCCCATCTTGCTGGGTGGCTTAATTATCAAGACTTACTTTCTTCGGTTATTTTTAAAATGACGCATCTTTCTTACGAAGAAAAGTTGAGGGAAGATGTAGAAAATTATTTCTATAATTTCTTAACCCAAAATTATGAGGGCGTTGATCCTCGTAATTTAACGGAACATCAAATTATGATTTTACCCATTTTAGAAAGAAAATACCCAACTTTATATAATAAGGCTCAAGAAAAAGTGACCAAAGAAAAAACTTTAACTCTTAAAAGAATACCTAAATAACTATTTACTAAAAGATCCTTTTATGCTAAAATAATCCCTAATTCAGGGGGATTTTTTTAATGATAAAAGAGGAAAGCCTAAATAAATTATATGGTTTAGTCATACAAGGAGCAACTTTAAATTTTAAAGCTTTATTTAGTTGTGGCTTTAATAATAAAGATATTATAGAATTAGTTTTCAAAAAATATTTAAGTATTAAGGGCTTTAATAGTTTTGAATTTAAAAATGTATATAGTCTTTATGAATATTCAATAACTCTTTTAGCTAAAAAAAGAACCCAAGAAGCTAAGAATGGTTTTAAAGCCTGTCTTAAAATTGATAATACTTATTATAAGGCTGCTTTACAATTATTTATTAAGTCTTTAGAAACCGAAGAGTATGATGCCGCCCTTTCATACTTTCGAATTATGAATCAAAGTGCTTCTTTAACTAGTGATGAAAAAAACTTCTTCCTATATCTTTTAAGTTTTTTAGCTAATTTAAGTCAAGAAGAAAAAGATTATTTAAAAACATTACATACGCCTGATATTTTAACTACTTTAAAAGATAATGATCTAAATGAATTTCGAAAATTAGCTTTTTATCAAAAATTTTCGGGAGCCAAGAGAAAATTAAATGAATTATTTCCTATTGGAAGTGGTTATGAAGATGAAATATTAGCTCTAAAAATTCTTTTAAATAAAAATATTAAATTTCAAAAAGAAAATTATGCTCTTCTTTCTGAAATGGCTTGTAAAGAAGATTATCATTCAATGATTGTTTTTATTACAAGATTAAAAGAAAAACAAGCTTCTAATTCTTATCTTAATATAATTTTATATTTAAGTAAAACTCTCGAGAATATTTTAAAAAATGGGATTAAGCCAGAAGTTAAAAAACAAAAAACAAACTCTTTTAAAAGAGCTATTTATAATAATAATTTTGCTTTAGCTTTTAAATTGAAAAAAAATAAAGAAACCATTAGCAATCATGATGCTGTCTATTTTTTACTAACTAAATTAATGATTTTAATGAATAAAACAAGATCAAATATTTATGATGATGACAGTTTAAAAGTTCCTGAACTAGTCATTGCGGCCGAAGAAAAAGGAATAGTAATACTACCTTTAATGCCTAAAGATAAAAGAATGGAAATTACTTTGAATTTACAAAGTTATCCTAATATTAGTACATTTTTAATTGGAAGAGAAGGGGAAGAAAGATTAGTAATTAAAGCGGGCCGAACTAATGAAAAGAAAGTAAATATCAAGGAATTAGTTCAATTAAGTAAAGATTCTTATGCTCAAGGTAATTATGAAGAATGTATTTTAGCTAATATAGAGCTTTTAAGATATTGTCGTTTTAATTTAGAAACGTATGCTAAATTAGGAGTATGCTATTTTAAATTAGGAAATTATGACTTAGCTTTAGATTATTTAACTATTCCAACGGAAATTTGTAAAAGAGAAAACTTAAGTGCGGCGTATGATTATTCTAACTTAATTAATTATATTAAGAGTATCATTGATAATCCGCATTATGAAAAAGGGGGAAGAGGTTAAAATGATTGATATTGAAACATTTCGTACTTACTTAGAAAATAAAGAATTTGATAAGGCCCTTTTACTTGTGGATTTTATTTTAGATGATGAAAGTCCTTATTATTTTAATCAAAAAAATTTAATCTTATTTATGTTTAGTTTTTTAGAAGATTTTGAAAAAGAAGATCTAATCAAATCTTATACTACTATTTCTTTTGATGTTCTTTTAAATTCGAATGATCAATTTCGCAATACGATTATTACTTATATTTTAGGGCAACAATTTTCGAAAGCTTTAAGATTATTAAAAACTTTAATGGAAAAAGAACAAGCTAAATATGGCAAGATTGAACGTTTTGATTTCGTTTTATATGAATTATTACATGCTTTATTAAGAAAAAGAGATGCGGAAGAAAATTTAATAAAAAAACTTTACCAAGAAGGAAAATATGAAGAGGTTATTATCTATTTAGATGAAGAAGCTAAAAGACATCGTTTATCAAGAACAAATAGTATCATTAGAGAACTTTTGAATGTTTACATTAATATTTTAAAAACTAATGAAGTACCTATGATGCTTCCTAAATGTAATAATATCGATAATTTTAATGCTTACTTTGAAGTTCATGATTATTATAATGCCTATCTTATGATTTGTAAGAATGCCGCTAAGGCGAAAAAAGATTTTCCAAAAGATATTTATTTGGATTTATTAAATAAAATAAATACTTTAATTAGTAAAATAAATAGAGAAAATAAAAGAGAAGAAAGTCCCACTCTCAAGCTTTGTTCTTCTTTTAAGGCCCAAGATTTTGCCAAAGAAATTAAAGAAAGCATTCCCCAAATTGCCAGTGATGGTTTAATTATCTTAGAGCCAGTGGAGCGAATAATTAATAAAAAAAGAAAAGAAGTAATAAATAATTTTAAAGGTTTATCTACTTTAAAGATTGGCGATAACTTAGAAAGTTTAGCGGTTATTCAAAGTCTTACATCAGATGCTAAAATGCCTGTTGAACTTATGGCCTCCTTAAGAAATTGTTATAGTAAAGGGGACTATCAAAGGGCCATTTTATTAGGAAGAAAAATAGTGGATTTTGGTAGACCTACAGTAAAAGATCTTTTAATGCTTGCAATGAGTTATTTAAAATTAGGCGAAAATACCCTCGGAACTTTATATTTAAAATTAGCCATTAATCTTGGCAAAAGACTTGATAAAGATGCCAAAGATAAAGGCTGGAACTATTGGGATTTAGAAAATATTTTAGACCATTTTGAAGGAGAAACTAAAGTAAATAGTCTTGACGAAAGAATGAGAAGAATCTAAAGAAGATAATTGACTTAAGAGGGAAAAAGAAGTAGAATAATACTATAGATTTTCTATAAAAAGAGAAGTAATTTACCAGAAATATTTTAAAGAGAAGACGGTTGGTGGAAAAGTCAAATAGATGGTAAATGAAAGACACTTTTAGATAAGTAGAAACGCTATTAAGCGATAAAAATTAAAGACCTAGAAGTAAGGTGGTACCGTGAAATATTTTTCGCCCTTATATGACTAGGTCTTTTTGTTTAAGAAAGAAGGAAGAAAAATGATTAGTAAACCTAAAGGATGCGTTGATATTACCGGTGATGAATCACTTTTATGGGAATATGTTAACGATGTTGTTAGCACAATGATGCGAACTTATAATTATGAATTAATTAGAACACCGATTTTTGAAGCTAGTGAACTTTTTCACCGGAGTGTCGGAGCTTCATCAGATATTGTCAAAAAAGAAACTTATGATTTTCAAGATAAAGGAAATAGAAATCTTACTTTAAGACCTGAAGGAACAGCGGGAGTAGTCCGTTCTTATATTGAAAATAAATGTTATGCTTTACCAGATATTAAGAAGTATTATTATAATGGAACAATGTATCGGTATGAAAGACCGCAAAATGGAAGATTAAGAGAATTTACGCAATTTGGGGTCGAAGTTTTAGGGAGTAATGATCCTATTGTCGATGCCGAAGTTATTAGTTTACAATATAAAATTTTAGAGGCTCTTCATATTGAGAATTTAGAAGTTAAAATTAATTCTTTAGGAGATGCCGAATCTAGAGATAATTATAAAAAAGCTTTAGTAAGTTATCTAGAACCGCATTTAAATGAATTATGCGAAGATTGTCAAGAAAGATTTAAGACTAATCCTTTAAGAATTTTAGATTGTAAGGTAGACGCTAATAGTAATATTTTAAAAAATGCTCCCAAGACGATTGATTATTTAAATAAAGAAAGTAAAGAAAGATTTGAGACTGTTTTAAAATATTTAGATTTATTAGAAATAGATTATGAAGTTAATCCAAATATTGTAAGAGGTCTTGATTATTATGACCATACAGTTTTTGAAATAGTTTCCCTAGATCATAATGAAACTAGTCAGAGTGTTTTAGGGGGCGGTGGCCGTTATAATA